>CATYUU010000009.1:0-55958 GCA_958413455.1 uncultured Collinsella sp.
TACATGTACGGATGAATGTGGGAAGTGTTCGGATGAAGTTGCCAATCAAGGCCGGGGTGTCGGGCTGCATCACAAGGTCATTAGATGAATTTAAAAGTGCTGGGAACGTGCTAACATTGCCGATAGCCTTAATCTTGTAGAAGCGGAGGCCGGATTATGGGTTTTGCGGATCAGCAGCTTCAGATTCAGGTACCGTATTCTCCTGACGACACGTTTAATGCCTTGAAGGCAGCTATGGAAAAGCTACCTAAAGTAAAAGTTGATAGCGCATCGCCCACAACAAGAACAGTTGCAGCCGAGATTGGTATGAGCCTTTGGTCCTGGGGTGAAAATATCAGTATTTCGGTTGTTCCAGTTGAAGGCGGATCTGGCGTTACTGTCAACTCGTCATCTAAGGTCAGGGCAAACGTATTAAACGGGGGCAAAAATGCAAAGAATATTGCCGAGATAGTCGATGCCCTATCGAAGGAGCTCGAGCAGTATCCGCAGGTCTCACAGACTATTGAGACGCTGGTGGATAGTGGTGATGTAGCTGCAAGGCTCGAGAGGCTTGCAGCGCTGCGTGAAAGTGGAGTACTTACCGAGGAAGAGTTTGCTGCAGAAAAGGCGAAAATTCTTTCGTAATTAGACACGATGGTTGGATTTGCATTCTGGTATTGAACTTGTTTATACCAGGCTGAAAACATCGTGTGGAATAAAAGTGCGCAGTAGCCTCGCCTTATACAGCAATAGGGACCTCTTTTGGGCGCCCTGCCTTTGGTGCGTCGGCGAGTCGTGCCTCGATGGAAGCTTTGGACACCATTCACTTGGTGCCATCCTTCCATGAATCCAACAGCCCTGCATTTATCAGTTGCGATACCCGCGCTGAGCTAACACCGAGTATACGCGCGGCATTCGCTGCGGTGACGGTGGGGATGTCGGCGAGTTCGCGGCTGACGGCTACGGCGATAATCTTGCCGCCGTGTCGCGGCTCATGTCCGAAGTCTGGCGCGGGAAGTTCAATGCCGTCCGAATCAAAGAACTCGAATTCCCATGCGTAAACCAGGTAAGACCTCCTCTAATGGCGAATAATACGAGGCGTACTCCTAGAAGCATTGCCAGTCGCATCGATGCGGCTGATCATGCCTATCTTAAAGCCTCGCGCGGACTCGAATTTCAATGTCGCCTAGCGCCTTCGTGCAGGATTCCCGAAGTGACTAAAATGTGACCATAGAGGCAGTTTTAACTCTAACCATGGGGAGCGATGTGTATGGACAACAACACTTTGCTATTCCAGGGTAAGGGTTCGGGCAGGTTTAAAGACGTCAAGATCTACCCTAACCGCATTGAGGTACTCAAGAAGGGCACTTTCGGCGGCAAGCACACCGAGATTGTCTACCTTAAGGACATCACGGGGGTCAGCAGGATCAAGGGCCGCGACGTTTTTCTGCGCAACAGGCTGTTGACTGCCTGTGTCTTTAGCCTGAGCAGCCGCTCCCAGGCTCAGGAATTCGTCAACGTGCTGAACATAGTGATGTAGCCTATGGCGGCGTTCGGGCCAAGGTAAAAATCGGGGGCACAGAACGGTGTCCTACGCTCCCGATTGAGTCGATGTGTTTAAAAGGCCGGCTTGCCTATTCGCTAGCGCCTTCGCTGTCTTCGCGGTCACTGGCAAGCTTTGCCGCGCCAGCGACCGTTGTCGCCACGGCGGCAGCGGCGAGCCCGGCGGCGATACCAGAGCCGTCGCCCGTGTCGGCGAGTTTTCCGCCCGAGTCCTTGCTCTTGTTGCCGCCGCCGTTCTTGTCGGCGCCGTCTGCGTTGGAACCCGTGCCGCTGCCGGTGCCGCCTGCACTGCCCGAGGCCGCTACGGTAAAGCTTACGGCTCCATCGCTGGCGAGCATGTAGTTCTGTGCCGCGTCGCCCAAAAGGTCTTTCGCGCGCACCCAGTACGTCCCTGCGGCAAATGTTTCGCCCTCGGCCATTGCCGTGCCCGGAGCGCCGTTCGCGTCGTGCACAAACTCGAGCTGGGCCGTGCAGGCATCGGTTTCGAGCTTGCCCTCGAGTGATGCCGCAATCTTGGCGCGCACGTCTTCGCCGGCCTTAAGGCCTTCGAGTCCCTCAAAATGGGGCGTCAGCGCGCGTCGATCGATATCGATGGGCACAGAGCCCTGCAGCCCCGTAACGGTCTCGTTGCCCAGGGCGTCGACATCCACGTATTCGATGGCAAACGCGCTGCCAGAAGCGGCCACGTTGAGTACGTTGCTGCTGTCGACAAGGCGGAAATGGCCCTCGCCAACGGTCTTGCCATCTTGGAGCGAGGCATCGCTCAGCGAGTCTCCATACGTCATGTGCATGCGGTCCGGGAGGCAGCATGAAACTGTTGGCTTGTGCTTCGCGTCGTAATTGCGTTGGTAGATGCTCCGGGCCAGTGCCGAATCGACAAAGTCGGACGCGATAATGCCAACGTGCTTGAGGCAATCTGACTTTGTTTTATCGCTGCCGCTGGGATTGATGTACTGGCTCTTGTACAGATGCTCGTTGACCACTCGCGCCGCGGTAAAAGGATTGCTTCCTTGTTTGTAATTCGTGCAACTGGTGTAGTTGATAGACCAGCAGCGTTCCAGGACTTGCACCTTGGCGCCATCATTGTCCTCGACGTCCACCTTGTTGCGCGTGAGATTGGTCGTCTCTCGCAGCGCCATATCGACCCAGCTAATCTTGTCGGTTCCGGTGCATTCAAAATGGTCCTGGGCGTATACCTTGGTGCAATAGGGCTCTTTGTCGCCCGCATTGCCCGTAGTCTCAAAGCCTCGCGCGTCTTGGACGAGGCACATCGACTGCCCGGAATGCGCCTTGATTTTGTCGTCCCATTGGGTGAGATCGAGGCCCCACGTGTGGCTGCTTACGCTGTTGCCGGCGAGTACAAATCGACGCAGCAGGACGATCTTTCCGCGCACCTCGTTCAGTGTGGGGATTCGGCTCGACGTGTAGAACAGATCGGGATTATCGTGCATAACCTTGGCGAAAGCCGTCGTAACGCTTTCGTCGGTAGCCTCGTCGTTGCCTCGTGACGCAAGCATGATGAGCGCTTCTGACGGGTTTTCGTTCAAAAATGTTTTGAAGTAACCGATGACATCGGAGAGATGCATAAAGCCCCCGTCTTTTTTGAGCAGGTAGCATCTTCCATGGTCGATACCGGGGTCGCCGTTCTCGTCGTTCCTTCCGAGTCGGATATCAAAATAGCGAATGCCTTCGAGCAACTGCGTCGGGATGTAATCCTGCTGGCACTTTGCTTGTGAGGATTGGGGCTCGGTGTCGTTGTCCACGCTGCAGGTGCCCGAATCATGCGTGCCCGGGATACTCAGCTCGTCGAGGTACTTGTTGTCGTCGACGTATTTCATCCAGCATGGTCCGTCGACGTAGCTGCTATACGTGGTCCAGTCGATACTTCTAACTGTGGTATTGATCTTGCCCATGTCGTAACCGACAAGTTCTAGCTCCCACGGAATGCTCTTACTCTTATGGCAGATCTTATTGTTGTCCTGGTCTTTGCCGTCCGATTCTATTGCCAGGTACTTAATGTCTTTTTTCTCGGTTTCTTTCTCGACCGTGCGGTCTCGAATGATATAGGTTCCGTTTGATTGACGTTCGAACGCAAAAGCGCGGCTGGGCTTGTTGTCATACTCGCCGCCCCATACGTGGATGACCTTTCCATCTTTGTCCGAGTCGTCGTCGACCGACCAAATGCTGTAGCCCGTCTTTTTATGCTCTTCGAAATTGAGCAAGGTGCGGATAGCATACCAGTTTGTATCGTCATTCTTGGTCGTTACGTTCTCAAGGATGAGCTTGCTGGACGTGCCGTCGTTAAACAGGTGGCAGACGTTGCCGCGAACGTTGCCGTCTTGGTTGACGCTCGCGGTGCGAAAATAGCCCGCGGGGCGAAGGCGAATGACGAAATTGTCGAGGCTGTCCGACGGTGCGGGTGTGTTGTCTGCAAATGCCGTTCGCAGGGGAATGCCCGGCGCTGCGGTTTCAGGCAGGCTTGCAAGTGGTGACAACGCCGCAAGCCCTAGGCCCAGCGTAAACGCTCGGCGGCTGATGGCATGGTGTTCGGTCATATCTCCTCCGTTCGCAGGGTGCGGTTATGCACTTGTTTTGGTCACTATACTGCCCAGATGTTTAAAGACGCCGGTTTAAATTGCCTGCGCGGCGCTATAAATCGGCGGGCGGACGTGTTGGGGCACTTGTCTATTTGTGCTGTTATCACGTCTGGGATGGTTTTGGAGCCCGGCATCCTGCGTTCGTCGGCTACCGGCATAAGAATGGGGAGGGTCGGCTTACCGGCCCTCCCTGGGTACGAAGCGCTGGGATACCGTCGCTTGTTTGCACTGCGTCCGTGTTTCCCGTTGTGCTCGCCAGTCGCTTAGCGCTTGATCTCGATATCCTCGAGCTTGACGTCCATGGCCTCGGTCTTGGCCTTGGCGATGTCGTCGGCAAACTCCAGAGACTTCATCATGGTCTCGACGGCGTCCTTGTGCTCCTCGACATTGTCGATACGTACGTACACACTGCCGCCGTCAACGTCAGTGAAGTACTCGGTCGTCACGCCGCCCGAGTGCGTAAAGTAGGCGCTGCGCCAGGTCTTGCCGTTGTACTTAACGGGATCGCTCTCGGTCCATCCGGAGTTGGCCTTCCACTTTGCCTCGTAGTCAAACAGTTCATCGGCGTTCTTGTCAGGATCGAAGACGGGGATGAAGCGGTCGCTGGCATGCTCGCTCTCGGTGAACTTAAACTGGGCCCTGTCGGCGGTATCGCCTGCGACGTCCGTGATTTCGACGCCCTCGGGGACTTCGACCTTAAACCAAATGAAGTCGGTCCTCATATCCACGGCTGGCTTTTCCGCGCCGCCGTCACCGCCACTGCCGGTAGCGTCGCCGTTTCCGCCACAACCCACCAGGGCAACCGCGGCAAAGAGACTGATGCAGAGGGTGAGAATCGCAAAGGCCTTCTTTTTCATGGTCGTGTCCTCCTCGATCTGTAACCGCCCATGGATTACCTGCCTTTACTGTACGCGCGGACGGCTCGCTAGGGTGGGCCATGTGTCCCATTCTGGGGGCTGGAATTGCGCCGACAAGTGGCAATATGTGCGGTCGCAAAAGAGGGGAGGGCCGATGCTGTCGGCCCTCCCCGGGGTGAGGTGCCCGTTGATTTAATGGGGCGCGCGTGCGTGGGCGTTGCCCCAACAGGTTCCTTGTTTATAGATATGCCTCAGTTTTTGACGTCCGGAAGTCTCGAAAGGTGGGCCATGTGTCCCATGTTTGCGGTGCCGAGGCCTATCGTTCGTCATAGAAATCCGCGATGGCCAGGTGCGCTGACGCTCATGTACTTATGGGCTAGACTTAGCACCATTATGTGATTGATGCGGTCGGTCGGCGGTTGCCACCCGACCGATGTATATGACTTGAAGGTGCGTGCGTATGAGCCAAGAGATGATGGATAAAACATGTCGAGAGTTTGCCGAGGCGCTTGCCGCACGCGAGCCGGTTCCCGGCGGCGGTAGCGCGAGCGCCTTTGTAGGTGCACTGGGCGCCTCGCTTTGCGGGATGGTTGCTCGCTATGGGGCGACAAACCCTGCGCTTGCCGATCGCGCAGACGATCTGACGCGCGCGTTTGCCCAGGCGGATGAGTTGGCGCAGGAACTTGTGGGTCTGGTCGCCGAGGACGTTCGTGCGTACGGCCAGGTGTCCGCGGCGTACGGTATTCCGCGTGACGATCCGACTCGAGCGACCGCGATTCAGGATGCGCTGCATGTGGCCGCTCTGCCGCCGTATCGCATTATGGATGCCTGCGGGCGTGCGCTGGCGCTGCTCGAGGACATGGCCGACAAGGGTTCGCGTCAACTGCTGTCCGATGTGGCGTGCGGCGCCGTGTTCTGCCGTGCCGCTATGCAGGGCGCGAGCTTGACGCTCTTTGCGAACACCACGTCTATGAAGGATCGCGCTCGTGCTAAGGAGCTCGAGACGGCGTGTGATGAGTCGCTCGACACATGGTTGCCGCGCGCCGATGCGCTGGCGCGCCGCGCCTCCGACGCTGCAAGGAAGAGAGGATAGCCATGGCTGAACTGCTGAAGGGTGCTCCCGTTGCTCGCGCTTTGACTGAGGAACTTGCTGCTCGCTGCGCAGCCCTGCGCGAGCGGGGCGTTGTTCCGACGTTGGCTATCGTGCGTGTAGGTGAACGCGAGGACGACCTATCCTACGAGCGCGGTGCGCTCAAGCGCTGCGAAAAAGTGGGGATTGAGGCTCGTCGCGTTTTGCTTTCTGCCGATGTTTCGCAGGACGAGCTGTTGACGGCCATCGAGGACATCAATACCGATTCGGCTGTTCATGGCTGTTTGATGTTCCGCCCGCTGCCCGCCGGCCTTGACGAGAACGCCGTCGCCGCAGCGCTCGATCCCGCCAAGGACGTTGACTCCATGACGCCGGCTTCGCTGCTCACCACGCTTTCGGGGCGCGGCGAGGGTTTTGCCCCCTGCACAGCCGAAGCCGTGCTTGCTTTGCTGGATCATTACGGCGTTGAGCTGGATGGAGCTAAGGTTGCTGTGGTCGGGCGCTCGCTGGTGATCGGGCGTCCCGTTGCCGCCGCACTTACGGCTCGCAATGCCACGGTGACGACGTGCCATACGCATACACGCGATCTTGCTGCCGAGTGCCGTTCTGCCGATATCGTTGTTGCGGCCGTTGGACGCGCGAGCACGATTGGCGCGGATGCCGTTCGCGAGGGCCAGACGATCATTGATGTTGGCATTAACTGGGACGAGGCTGCTGGCAAGCTGGTCGGGGACATCGATTTTGATGCTGCGGAGCCGGTCGTTAACGCCATCACGCCCGTGCCGGGCGGCGTGGGGGCTGTGACCACCGCGATTCTCGCCAAACACGTGATTGAGGCGGCGGAGCGCGCATCGAAATAGGCGTTTGGGCTGTTTGAGGGGTTAGTTCTATACCCCGTGGACAAAAAATGCCAAATATGAGTACTGTTGCCAAGATAGTCACATATATTTTAGGTTAATTTGGCTCTCTAACGATATTTATTATCGATAGAGAGCCTATTTTATTGGACCTATGGGGAAGTACATCATCTAATTTTTGAACAAATGTAGACTTTCGACACCCATGCGTAGCAAAATTGCTGTTACTAAATTAGTGACAGTACTCATATTTGGCATTTTTTGACCACAGGGGTTGCCAGCGCCGTGGTTTCGCCCTTTCTGCGCCGAAGCGATACACTGTTGCCGTTTGATTTCTTCGCTCAAGGAGGATGCGCATGCCGTGCACAACGATTCTGGTCGGTAAAAACGCAAGCTACGACGGGTCGACCCTGGTCGCGCGTAACGAGGACTCGTCCAACGGGGTGTTTGAGCCCAAACGTATGCGCGTGGTGCATCCCGACGAGCAGCCGCGCGTCTACACAAGCGTCCTGAGCCACCTGACCGTTGAACTGCCCAATAACCCCATGCGCTACACGAGCGTCCCCGATGTTGTCCCGGGCCACGGCATCTGGGCCGAGGCCGGTTTCAACGAGCTCAATGTGGGCATGTCCGCAACCGAGACGCTCACCACCAACGAGCGCGTCCGCGGTGCCGACCCGCTCGTCGACTACGTACCCGCCAAGGGCAACGAGGGTGAGGACGGCTATGTGCCGGCGCAACCTGGTGGCCTGGGCGAGGAGGATATGGTGACCCTGGTCCTGCCGTACGCCAAGTCCGCCCGCGACGGCGTTCGTATCCTGGGCGACCTGCTCGAGCGCTACGGCACCTACGAGAACAACGGCATCGCCTTTAGTGACGTGGACGAGATCTGGTGGCTCGAGACCATCGGCGGCCACCACTGGATCGCCAAGCGTGTGCCTGATGACGCCTATGTGACCATGCCCAACCAGCTGGGTATCGACAGCTTTGACCTAGACGACGCCGAGGGCGCCCAGACCGACCACATGTGCTCGGCCGACCTGCGCTCCTGGATGGCCGAGTGGCATCTGGACCTGACGTTGGGCGTCGAGGGCGACGGTCCGGCAACGGTCTTTAACCCGCGCGAGGCCTTTGGCTCGCACAGCGACAGCGACCATGTCTACAACACGCCGCGCGCCTGGTACATGCAGCGCTGCCTCAACCCCGGCGACGTGTGGGACGGCCCCGACGCCGACTACACGCCCGAGAGCGACGATATCCCCTGGAGCCGCGTGCCCGAGCGTAAGGTGACCATCGAGGACATCAAGTACGTGCTTTCGAGCCACTACCAGGGCACGGAGTACGACTGTTACGGCAGCAAGGGCACGCCCGCCACGCGCGGCGCCTATCGCCCCATCGGCATCAATCGCAACAGCCAGCTCGCCGTGCTGCAGCTGCGCCCCTATGCGCAGCCGGCCTACCGTGCCGTGCAGTGGATGGCCTTTGGCTCCAACTCGTTTAACGCGCTGGTTCCGCTGTACGCCAACGTCGAGACCATGCCCGAGTACTATGCCGACACGCAGGCTCGCGTGACGTCCGAAAACTTCTACTGGGCCAACCGCCTGATCGGCGCCCTGGCTGACGTCCGTTTCCATGAGTGCGGCCGCGCTGTGGAGGACTACCAGGAGAAGGTCGGCGGCATGGGCCACAAGCAGATTCACGACGTTGACGCTGTCGTAGCCGCGCTGCCCGAGGCCGAGGTGCCTGCCGAGCTCGCCCGCGCCAACGAGGCCTTTGCCGAGCTCGTGCGCGTGGAGACCGATGCCCTGTTGGGCAAGGTGCTCTACACCACGAGCTGCGCCATGAAGAACTCTTTCGCGATGAACGACAACGTGAGGTAGGGATTTCCCGTCGATTGAATAGCGCTAAAACGCTTTGTCGCTTTCGCTCAATCTTGGGTACAAGAACGCCAATGCAGTTGTTTGTGATTGGAGACAACCATGGTTATGAAACTCGATCAGCTTGTTAACGGCGCCATTAACGTGGGCTTTGGCGCTGCCGCCGTTGCTGTCGAAGGCGGCAAGAAGGTTCTCGACGACCTTAATACCAAGGGCGAGCAGGTTCGCAAGGACGCCGGCGCTCCCGATATCGCCCGCAGTGTGTCCGACATGTTCGAGCAGGCCGGCGGTACCATCTCCGATCTGACCGAGCGTCTGGGCATGCAGGGCGAGACCGCGGCCCAGCGCGTGCTCGATGAGCTCATCCTTGCTCGCGTCCGCGTTATGACCGCGTCCGAGCGCACGGCCTTCCTGGCCCACGTGCGCGACATCGTCGATTCGGTCGAGGACAACGTGACCTCGGTGCCCGTCGAGTCCGTTGAGCCCGACGATGCGAAGGATACCGAAGAGGCCGAGTAGCAGCGCAGATGGCAGATTCCACCACCGATTACAACAAACTAGATCCCCTGGGTGACGAGGCGGCGGTTGTCGATGAGGTCGACGCCGCCGTCTCGGGCGCTCGCAAGAAGCCGCGCGCTGTCGATATGGTGCCCGAGGAGCCCGACGCGATGGCGCCGGACGAGGAATACCAGCTCACGCCGGCGGGTCGCCGCGAGCGTATCGGGCAGATTGTTCGCCTGGTTAAAAAGTACCGCGTGTGGGATAACCTCACGCCGGTTCGTTTGCGCCGCCTGCTCGAGGAACTCGGCCCCATGTTCGTCAAGATGGGGCAGATTCTGGCCAACCGGTCCGAGATTCTGCCGCAACGCTTTTGCGATGAGCTGCGCCGCTTGCGCTCCGACGTGGAGCCGGTGCCGTACGAGGTAGTGCTCCGCTGCTTGGAAGAGGAATACGGCCTGCGCCTGGGGGAGATGTTCGATGCGATCGACCCCAATCCGCTTGGTAGCGCATCGCTCGCGCAGGTGCACCGCGCTCGTCTGGTGACGGGCGAGGACGTGGCCGTCAAGGTGCAGCGCCCCGGTGCGCAGCAGGTTATGGCACAGGACATCGATATTATCCGCTCGGTGGTGCGTATCGTTTCCAAGTTCGTCAATACCGATCAATTCGTTGACCTGCACGGCGTAGTCGAGGAGCTGTGGACCTCGTTTCGCGAGGAGACCAACTTTTTGGCCGAGGCCAAAAACCTCAACGACTTCTACGAGTTCCATAAGAGCGTTCATGGCGTGACGTGCCCTAAATCCTATCTGGACCTGTGCACCGAGCACGTGGTGGTCATGGATTACGTCGACGGCATTTCGATCGCCGATCCTGAACGCTTAGTGGCCGAGGGCTATGACTTGGAAAAGATCGGTGCCGCAATCGTCGAGGACTATTCGACGCAGGTGCTCGACGACGGCTTTTTCCATGCCGACCCGCATGCGGGAAACATCATCCTCAAAGACGGAATTGTCTACTTTATCGACTTGGGCATGGTCGGACGCATGTCGAGCCACGACCGTGGCATCGTCAAGGATATGATCTTTGCCGTGGCCGAGGGCGACGTGCCAAAGCTCAAGGATTCGCTCATGCGCTTTGCCGTGACGCGCGGCGATTCGGCCGAGCTTGACCATTCGGCCTTTTTGTCCGACTTGGACTTTATTGTTGCCGACTTTGCCGGGCTCGACCTTAAAGACCTGGATATCGGCGAGTTTTTGACCTCGCTGTTAAACCTCGCGCGCAAAAATGACGTTGAGCTGCCGAGCGTGGTGACGATGTTCGCCCGCGGCATGGTGACGCTCGAGGGCCTGTTGACCGAGTACATGCCCAACGTCAACATGATCCAAATCATCCAGACGCATATTAAAAACGAGAAAAGCACCTATGCGCGCATGCGCGAGATGAGCCGCGACTTTGCAGCGAGCAGTTATCGCGCGGCGAAGGGCTCGCTCGAGGCGGCCGAGTATCTGGGCTTGGCTTCGCGTATGCTTACGCGCGGCCAGCTTAAGGTGAACACGCAGATCATGAGCAGCGATAAGGCGCTGCGACAGCTAGGTGGGATTATCGACCGCATGTCGATGGCAATTGTGATCGCCGGTCTGTTTATCGGTTCGTCGGTGGTGTACTACGCGCGCATCGAGCCGGTTGTGTTTGGTATCCCGGTCATTGGCTTTATGGGCTACGTGAGCGCGCTGGTGCTGGCGCTTATGTTGGGCCGCAATATCTGGCTCAACAGTCACGGCGGCAAGCACTAGAGGCTGCGGCCGTCACCGCATTTTCCTATCGCAAACAATAGCTTTTACCTTGGGCTTCGCCTGCGTGCGAGGCCCTTTTGCGTGATACCATTTTGACGGTAATAATCGATGGCCTAGATGGTGGTGCGGAGACGCACGAATGCGCGGTTATCCTGCGCATTTGGGAGAATCGGGGTGCAAGTCCCCAGCTGTACCAGTAACCGTAATTCCTCTTGGCTCGGGATGCTCGCGTCGCAGATCGGACGACGTGCCCGAGTCGTTAAGGTTAAGTCGGATCGCCTCCCGTCTTGCATGCGGCTGCGGCTTTTGCCGCCGGTGTGCATAGGGCTCTGGAGGGAAGGGGGACCCCGATGGGGGAACTCGAGCGCAACATGCGCGATGACGTGGGGCAGTCTCAAGGCAACGCTCCAAGTGCAGACAGTGGGAGACAAATGGATATGTTTGAGGACGAGCGCCAGCGCGTCTCGCATCGCCGTGGCGCAATTGCGCGCGGCGTAGCCAAGCGCGGCCTGGTGGCATTCCTGGCCTTCGCGATGGCCTTTGGCACCACACCGGCTCAGCTGTGGGCCGAGGGCGCCGAGGGCATTGCCGAGGCTGTGGCTCAGACTGCGACGCCGGGCGAGGACGCAGCGCTTGCGGGCGGTACCGCTGAGCAGAGCGGCGCCGAGGTTTCGGATTCCGAGGGCGCGCCTGCAGCTAGTGCAGCCACAACAGAGGCAGCAACTGGCGACGAAGGCTCGGCGACGGGGGAGAGCCCTGCCACGAGCGAGCAGTCTTCGACGGCATCCGCTGGCCAAGTGGGATCTGCCGCCGCGGCTGCCGTTCAGACAGAGAACCCGACAGAAACCGGCGATGTTGCCAAGAAGCAGGTCGAGGTCTCGTTCTCGATTATCGGCACCGATGCTGACGGCAAGGCTCAGACCTGGGTGGCACCTACGCAGCTCAAGCTCGACGAGGGCGCGACGGCTGCGGATGCCTTCATTAAGCTGCAGGAGAAGACGGGCTTCAAGGCGAAGTACGATCCGAACACGGCATACGGTTTCTACCTCGAAAGCATCACATCCCCGAGCGATGGCCGCACGCTTGCCTACGATCCGACGACCTATGCCTACTGGCAGCTGTTCGTCGACGGCGCGTCTTCCTCGGTTGGCGCGAGCAGCGTCAAGCTCACCCAGGGGCAGAAGATTGAGTTTGCCTATACGGCTGGTAGCTCGTCCCCTGTCGTTAAGGACCAGGTTGCCGCAAATGTGACCGTCATTGGTCGCGATGCCCAGGGCAAGACTCAGACCTGGGTCGATAACGCGCAGTATGTGGTGACGTCCGGCTCGAGCGCACTTGACCTTACGAAGGTCGCGCTTGAGGCGAATGGCATCGACGCCGTTGCTGCGGGCTCCTTCATTCTGAGCCTTAAGTACAACGGTGTTGAACTGGGTACGCCCCAAGATTATTCGACCTATTGGCAGCTGTTCATCAACGGCAAGTCGAGTGACTATACGGCGGACAATGTCACCATCCATGTTGGCGATACCGTCACGTGGTTCTACGGTGGCTGGGGCGACCAGCTGCCCTCTGATTCCGTTCATGCTTCCGTTCAGGTGCTTGGTAAGGACAAGGACGGCAAGCAGCAGATTTGGGCTTCGACGGGCCAGACGAGTCTCAAGGCAGGCTCTACTGCCAAGGATCTCCTTGAGCAGACCGGCCTTACTCTCGATGCTGGCGAATCGTCTTGGGGCTGGTTCCTCAACGGCATTACTTCGCCGTTTGATGGTAAGTCCTATGGCTGGGATGCTGCGACCAAGAGCTATTGGCGCTTCTACGTAAATGGCAAGTTCGCCGACGTTGGCGCCGGTGCCTACAAGCTCCAGGAGGGTGACGCCGTCACCTTTATGTATGGTGCTGACGCCGATGCCCTCCCCGGTCAGGTGCTTGGATCCGCCGATGTTATCGGTCCCGATGTCAACGGGAACAATACGCGTTGGGGCACGGCAAGCAATGTTTCTCTGCCCGAAGGCTCCACGGCCCAGAACCTTATTGAGGCAGTTCTGAAGGCCAAGGGCGTTGCGTACAACGGCTCCCAGAGTGGTGAGTACTGGTTCCTGAATTCCATTACTTCGCCGTTCGATCACAAGCCGTATGGTTGGGATGCTGCGACCAATAAATATTGGCATCTGTATATCAACGGAGAGCCCTCCTTACTCTGCGCCAATCAGATTACGCTCAAGAGCGGCGATAAGGTCACGCTTGCCTATACCACCGATAATTCGCCCATGCCCGATCCCGACAAGATTGTCGTGGATCCGAGCGCGACGACTCCTGATTGGGATGCCGAGTGGGCCGGCTACGGCAACAGTGGCAACGGTTCGACCGTAACGGATGCCAAGACGCCTGCGCAGGCTTCCGGTCTTAAGTGGGCCTTCGATTGGAAGGCCGAGTCTGGTCAGCAGTATGCCAACTGCAGCGAACCTGTCATCGCCAACGGCTTTGTGTACATCGCGACCGAGAACGAGCTCATTAAGATCGATTCGTCCACGGGCAAAAAGGTTGCCTCTGCGCCGCTTGCCTCCAAGGTGAGCTATACCTCCCGTCCGATCTATACCAACGGCCTTATCATCGTTCCGCTCAACGGCGGTGCGGTCCAGGCGATTACTGCAGACAAGCTGATCTGCAAGTGGCTGACGCCTGGTTTGACGGACTTGACGCAGAGCTCCTGCACCGTCGTTTCGGACGGCGAGTACGTCTATGTAGGTACGGCTGATGGGAAGAAATACGTCAACGGTTCCTTTACGCGCATCAAGATCACCACAGGCGAAGTCTCTTGGCAGAACATCGACGCAGCTGAGGGCTATTATTGGACTGGCGCTGCCCTGACGGATAAGTACGCCATCGTCCCCACGAGCGCAGGTACGCTTAAGTGCATTGATAAGGCAACGGGCGATGTCGTTTCGACCATGAAGCTCGGCACCCTTGCGAACGCTGACTGCGTCGCCGATCCGTCCAATGGCTCGACCTTCTATCAGATGACGCACGACGGAAAGCTCCATGTGATTTCGCTTTCGGCGAAGGGCGTGCTGAGCGAGCAGAAGACGGTCGACCTGGGTCTTACGAATAACATGAGCGCCCCGGCGATGTCTGGCGACAACTTGATTGTCGGTGGGCAGACGGCTACTGGATCTGCTCTGGTTCTCTATAATCTGAAGACTGGTAAGACCACGATGGTCACCGCTGCTGACGGTAAAGAGCTACCGGCCGGATTTAACGGTATTGCTGCTACTCCGCTGGTGAGTGTTCAGGGCGGCAAGACCTATGTGTACTTCACCGTTAATAGCGCGGATAGCAAGGACTACGTCAGCTACTCTGCTGGTGGTGGGGTGTATCGCTATACGCTCGGCGATGCAGAGGCGACGCAGATTTATGATGCGGCTGGCCATTACCAGTACTGTGACTCTCCGGTCATTGCCGATGCATCTGGCAACCTGTACTACATCAATGACTCGGGCACGCTGTTCAAGCTTGGGGCCGTTGAGTCTTGGACGGTTGCCTTTAATTCCAACGGCGGGTCTGCTTGCGACACTAAGTTTGTTGCCACGGCCGATGGCAAGCTGGTCAAGCCGGCCGATCCGACGCGCGATGGCTACACTTTCGGCGGTTGGTATACCGATGAAGCCTGCACGCGGGCGTATGACTTCGCCACGCCGGTGACGGCCGATCTGACGCTGTATGCCAAGTGGACCAAGAATGCCGTTAACCCTGGCGGTAATGGCGGCGCAGGTTCGAATGGCGGCGGCGGTTCTGGTACCGGTACTGGTTCCGGCACTGGCGCTGGCACTGGCACGGGTTCCGGCTCCGGCTCGAAGGGCGGCGCTGTCGCCCCGGGTCATAAGCCGACGACCAAGACGACGGTGTCGACCAAGGCCGAGACCAAGGAAAACAAGTCCGACAAGAAGGATGAGAAGAAGTCTGACAAGAAGGACAACAAGTCCGACAAGAAGTCCGATACGGGTGCTGCTTCCACGACCACTGCTAAGAAGTCCTCTAGTGCTTCCGAGCAGGAGACTGGCACCAACCCGCTCGCCATTGTTGGCGTTGCCGCCGGCGTCATCGGTCTCGCCATCGTCGGCGTGTTCGTGTTCACCAAACGTCGGTAGGTGAGGGCTGTGTCCAATAAATCCAAGGACGCTGACCCCAAGCAACCGGATTCCTCGTTCATTCAGTTCGACGATGCAAAGCAACAGGGCGCCGCTTCGGCGGCGTCCGCCTCTCGTCGCAAGGCGCTCCTTGGCGTTCTGACTGCCGCGTGCACCATTCTGATCGTCGTCTCGCTGGGTTTCGTCCATCCTTCCACAAGCGGAGCCTGGTCCATCGACTGGATCATTCAGACCGTGACGGGGGAGAGCGTCGTCGCCAAGGACACCAAGGCGTCTGGCTCGACTACGATTTCGGGCGAGGCCAGTTCCAAGGATTCCAAGTCATCGAATGACGCAAAAGACGAGTCCAAGGGTTCGAACGACGGCAAGGACGATTCCGAGTCTTCAAACAAGGAATCGGACAAAAACTCGGATAGCAAGAAGTCCGAGGACCGGGGCGGCAAGAAGTCTGGCGATAAATCCGCTGCCCAGAATACGGGCGCCGGCGATACTTCCGAGGTGTCTGGTGGTGCTTCTTCGGGCGGTGGCCAGTCGTCTAATGGAGCCTCATCCTCTAATGGTGGAAACGCCTCCTCGGGCGGCCAGAGCGGCTCACAGGAGTCCAACTACGTTACGGTGACGGTTTCGGTCACATCGAGCGCTGTGGGCAATCCTGTGTCCTCTGGTGGCACCTTTACCTTTAACGAAGGCGCTACCGTCTACGATGCCCTGTGCGCGCTGGGCCTTTCTGTTAATGCCGAAAACTCGCCTCTTTATCACGGCGTATACGTGAAGGCAATTGGTGGGCTTGCCGAGTATGAACACGGCGGCACTAGTGGCTGGTGTTATTCCGTTAATGGCTCACAACCCATGACGGCCTGCAGTAACTACGTTCTCTCCAATGGCGACAACGTGGTCTGGTATTACGTTACAGGCTAGGGACCTCGACATATCGCATCAAACGGGCGGTTCGGACAAACATCCGAGCCGCCCGTTTTTAACGCGAATTGGACTGGGTCGCCGGGTCTCTCGGCAAACAAAAAACCGGTTGGAACGGGAATTCCAACCGGTTATACATTCAAGCAAATAGTGAATTGACTACGACCGTGCGCCCTCGAGGAAGAAGCGGCGGCTGAAGTAGTTGTACCAGGTGACGAGGAACGTGGCGATGGCCTTCATGGCCTGGTAGCCGATGCTCAAAAACGTGACGCCCACAAACATGTACAGGTCGTTGAGGCCCAGGCCGATCACCGACAGGATGGTGAAGATCGTGAACTCGCGCTTGCGGCTCATGCCTTCGCGGTGGTCGAACACGTACTTCATGCTGAGCCAGTAGTTGACCACGACGGACGTGATAAACGAAACCGTGGTGCTCATCAAAAAGTCGAGGTGGAACAGCTCGACGAGCGCAATGAGCATGCCCCAGTCGATGCCAAAGGAGATAAGACCCACGACAGCAAACTTGAGGAACTGCTTGGTATGAGGTTGTGCCAGCGCCTTGCGCACGTAATCACATCCAATGCGTTGATGAATCGAGCAGAGGATACTTTAGAGCTTTTACAAGGGAAACGTAAGGTCTTTGCCATGAACTATATGAACTCGCCAAATTTTCAAGAGCTAATCCGCAAACGTTGAAAATTTGCCCGTAAACGAGCGACACCCACGGACGATACTGCGCTGAGTGCGCGTCGTCCGTGGGCGCCGTAATGTTGCAGGGGTTTCGAGCTATTTTGTCTCGTCACCCTCCAGGAAGATTTTTCGAGTCACAAAGTTGTAGACCATGACAAGCGCGGTGGCGCAGATCTTAGCGATATTGGCCTCGAGCCCCAGGCCGTCGTTGAGCGCCAGCACGATGCCATCGTTGAGCACCAAACCGATCACGGACAGCACGACAAAGATGATGAACTCGCGGCGGCGGCTCATGCCTTCCTTGTGCGCAAACACGTACTTCATGCTTGCGAGGTAGTTAAAGATGAGTGAGATGATAAAGCCGCTGGTGTTGGCGATTAGGATGTTGAGGCCCAGACCGTAGTGGAGCAGATTCATAATGCCAAAGTCGATAACCGTGGCAATGACACCGACGACGCCAAATTTCATGATCTGCGCAAGGAGCTTTTGCATGGTACCTGCCTTAAGCTGGCGCCGAAGCGCCGCGGGGATGACAAACTCAGCAAGTTTAGCCAATCCCCGCGGGTGGTGCTAGGCGCGCTCCTCGATAGCACCGTTTCTATATGCATCGAGGAGCTGGCGCAGATCCTGGATTTGGCTGCGGATCTTGGCGCCAGTATCGGTGTCGCTCACCATGCGGCGACGGTCTGCTTGGTCAAAACGGTTGGTCTCGCTTTCGATGTCCACGTTGCGCGTGAGTGCCTCGGCAACCGTCGTAAAGGCCCGGTGCGACTTGAGGCGGCAGCCGCGCGAGCTCGAGATGAGCGTATAGCCGGCGATGCCCGTCTTGGGATGGTAAGCGCGGCAGAAGCCGCCATCGATGACCAGCAGCTTGCCCTCGGCGCGGATGGGCTGCTCGCCCTTGGTGGTTTTAACGGGCGTGTGGCCGTTGATGATGTGGCCGGTCGGCGAACATGCCATGGGCGCGACGCCAAATTCGCGCATGATGTCGTCGCAGACCGAGGGCGACTTGGTAAGCGTAAAGTACGGGTCCATCGGCTCGACCCAGGTGCTCTTATCGGCGATATAGGCGCGCTCAAAGGTACGCACCAGGCGTCCGCTGGCGGGCGAGTTAAAGCCAATCCACAGGTACCACATCCAGTCGAGAGCGTCGCGGTCGCCCACGCGCCAGGCGCGGCGGGCGATGTGGTCGCAAAAATCGAGATAATCGCGGCCGGCGTGCCAGGTGCCCAGGCAGTTCATGCTGCTAAAGGTGCCGTCTTCGTTGAGCGGCACGCAGCCATGGAACAGCAGGTTGCCGTTGGCGACCTTGTACATCGAGCCGTGGGAATAGAGGAAATCGATATGGCGATGCAGGTGATCGGCGGTGACAAACTCGGACACGAGCTTGTCGATGATGTGCTGCTCCTGAGACGTGAGCGTATAGGGGTCCGCCGGATCGACGGTGGGGAAGTCGTTGGTCGTGAGCGGCCACACGCTGCCGTCGGCGAGCGTGACCGTGCCGGCGTCGTGGTCGATCTTGTCGAGCAGCAGGCGGTCGGTCATGTCGAACTCGGGATGGCGCTGGATAATCTGGCCCTCGAGCTTAAAGAGCAGCACGTTGATGGCCTTGATCAGCGGGGTGATGGACTCACCGGCGGTGTAGGTGGCATCGGCAAAGGCGACGAGCTCGCGCAGCGAGATACCGTAGTCGTTCTCGAGGATCTCGTAATTGTCGTAGCGCAGGTTGTTGCGCAGCACCGTGGCGATGCAGGCGGGCTCGCCGGCAGCGGCGCCCATCCACAGCAGGTCGTGGTTGCCCCACTGAATGTCGAGCGAATGATAGGTGAGCAGGCGGTCCATAATTTTGGCCGCGCCGCCGCCACGGTCGAAGATATCGCCCACCAGGTGCAGGTGGTCGACGGCCAGGCGCTTGATGAGCGAGGCGAGCGACTCGATAAAGTCGTCGGCGCTTGCGGTCTCTAGGATGGACTCCACGATGCGCTCGTGATAGCGCACACGATAGTTGTTCTCGTCCGGATGCGTGTGCAGCAACTCGTCGATGATGTAGGCGTAATCGCGCGGGATGGCCTTACGCACCTTGGAGCGCGTATAGCGGCTTGAAAGCGAGCGAGCGACCATGATGAGCTGGTCGAGCATTGTCTTGTACCAGGTGGGGGAGTCCTCGCGCCGGCTGCGGACCAGCTCGATCTTCTCGCGCGGGTAGTAGATGAGCGTGCACAGCTCGCCCTTTTCGTCAAAGGAGAGCGTGTCGCCAAAAATCTCGTCGACATGTTCGCGCACGACACCCGAGCAGTTGTTGAGGATGTGCATAAAGGCTTCGTACTCGCCGTGCACGTCGCTCATAAAATGCTCGGTGCCCTTGGGTAGGTTGAGGATGGCCGAGAGGTTGATAATTTCGGTAAATGCGGATTGTTCGGTGGGGAACTGTCTCGACAGCAGGCGCAGATACTTGAAATCTTGCGGGTTGCGATCGAATGCGACCATGAAACACCTTCCGATGGGGCTGGTAAAACTGATAAACAGCGTCAAACGTTTACCAGTATGCGCCGCTTTTGTTTCGATTTTGCGCCAGCGGCTGAATTGTCGGCTGAACGGTTTGGTAAATCGATTTAGTGAAGGTAGATGTGTCGGTTGGGTGGAGACGACAGAGGGTGTTTTTTCAGATATTTATGCGTGGGGTCGGTGGAGACGATGGTGGTAAAGATGTTCACTATTTTTGGTTCGATTTGGTAAATAGTGGACATATGTACCGCATGTAGGCTCACTGTGCGATAATTTGCGCAGCAATGAGTAAGGAGCCTCATATGAGTGATTTTGTCCTGACCTGTGAATCCGCCGCCGATCGAACCCGTGAGTTCTTTGCGTCGCGCAATATCCCTGTCGTGTGTTTTCATTACGAGATCGACGATGTTGTCTATACGGACGATCTGTATCAGTCGATTACGCCGGACGAGTTTTTTGCCCAGATTGCCGCGGGCGCCATGCCCAAGACGTCTCAGGTGAGCGTGGGTGAGTACGAGGAGTTTTGGGAGCCGTTTGTTGCCGAGGGTAAAGACGTGCTGCACCTGACGTTGTCGTCGGGTATTTCGGGCACGTATGGATCGGCCTGCGTCGCGGCGCAGATGCTTGCGGATCGCTATCCCGAGGGCGGCAAGGTGCGCGTCATCGATTCGCTGGCGGCGTCTTCGGGCTTTGGCCTGTTGTTGGAATATGCCGCCGATGTGCGCGATAGCGGGGCTTCACTCGACGAGACGGCTGCCTGGATCGAGGAGCACAAGCTCAACCTGCACCACTGGTTCTTCTCGACCGATCTGTCGAGCTACCTGCGCGGCGGTCGCATTTCGGCCGCGAGCGCGATCATCGGCACGGCGCTTAAGATTTGCCCGCTTATGACGGTCGATTGCGAAGGTAAGCTGTCGCCACGTGAGAAGATTCGCACTAAGAAGCGCGCGATTTCCGAGATGGCTAAGACCATGATGGCACACGTACAGGACGGTGCGGATTATTCGGGTAAGTGCATCATGTCGCACTCGGCGTGCCGCGAGGATGCCGAGGCAGTTGCGGCGCTGATTGAGGAACAGGTTCCGCAGCTTAAAGGCAAGATCGAGATCAACAATATCGGTGCTCTGATCGGTTCGCACACCGGACCTGGTACGGTTGCGCTCTTCTTTATGGGCGACAAGCGCGTGGATTAATTTGCCCCATCACGTTGCTGCATGATTGCTCAAACGAAAACGGCCCGTCTCACGTTTGTGGGGCGGGCCTTGCTGTTACGATTAGCGTTTCTTTCCGCGGAAGAAAAAGCCGTGCAGTGACGGCTTGAGGCCGCGATTGGCGCGATGCTCCTCGACGCGCTCGTGGATCGAAGCGACGCGCTCGATGACTTCGTCGGGAATCGGCACGTCGGGATTCATGTTCTCGACCTGGCTGACTTCGGCGGCGGCGACCTGGTCGATAATGGGCACATCGTCGCGCGAGATGACAGGTGTGGCGTCTTCCTTCATCTTGCGATAACGCTGCATCATGTCGGCCTGTAGCTGCTGGGCCGAAGGCGGCGTCCAGATGATGGCGTTGGCGCCGGCGGCGATGGTCTCGCGAATGCTCTCGGGCGTCTTGCCGCCCGGTGCGATGAGCGGCAGGTTGGGATAGTGCTCGCGCAGTTCACGCAGGACCTGGGGTGTGTTTTTGCCGGCGGCGATGTTGAGAATCTTGGCTCCGGCGCGCACTTTGGCATGCGCATCATCGTCGCAACGTACGACCGTGGCGATGACGGGGATGTCGGCGATGTTGGTGATGTGCTCGACCATCTCGGCAGTGGCGGGGGAGTTGACCACGCAGCCCGCCGCGCCCTGCATCTCGGAGACGGCTGCCATCTGCACGGAGCGCTTACCGGTCGTAGTTCCGCCGCCCACGCCTACGAAGACCGGGCACTCGGCGACGGTCAGCAGCGCTTGCGTAATGGCGGGCTGCGGCGTGAAAGGGTAGACCGCAAAGACGGCATCGGCGTTGGAGTTGCGGATAACCGCGACGTCGGTGGTGTAAATGAGCGACTTGATGCGTCGGCCGAAGAGCGTAAAGCCGCTGGCCTCCTCGATCTCATCGGGCATACGGAGGGCCGCCTTGCGCAGGCGTCCGTCGATGGGCAGCGGCTCCATGGGCAAAAGGCCGTTGGGGGTTACGGCCACCTGGGGCTCGGTAAATTCGTCTGCAAGCTCAACCTCGGAGAAGTCGACCGAGGCGACGACGTCTTCGTGAACCTCGGCGGGCACATCGATGGGGGCTTGATCGTCGGTCGCGGCGGGCGTATCGAAGGAGCTGGTGCCGACAAAGGCGTCGACGCGCTCGTTCAAATCGTTGAGAGAATCCATGGCGGTCCGTTTCTATGTTGTGTGCCCGTCAGCGTGCGACCGGCGCTACGATTGCTAAATCGTTTGACGAGTTGATTTTTCCCCGCCACGCCATCCGTTAGACCGAAGGGCCGGCGAACGTGAAGGAGCTGTGGTGGCGGGTATCGAGGTGCTATCTTGAATGTCCCGTTTAAAAGAGAGGTGACGCGGTATGGAATTGACAGCAATGTTTGGCTCGATTGGCCTGTGTGTGGCCGCAATCGTTGCCGCCGCGGTCATCTACTTTGTGGTCACGGCCATTAAGGGCAAAAGGGCCGAACGCAAGGAGCGCGCGATGCTTAAACAGCATCGCGACCAGCAGGGCAAACGCGCACGGAGATAACTTGTTGAGTTTTGGATCCGTGCGCTAGCTGCGTTTTCGAATCAGGGCAATGTAGAAGCCCTCAAAGTCGCGGCTAGGCGGAATGGTGAGCGTGCCGGGCAGGCCGTTGGCGATGGCCGATACCTGACCCGCGGCAATGGCCTCGGTCAGAGCGTTGGACTCGACGCGCGGCTCCTCGCCGGCTTCCTGGGCGCGGCGTGCTTCGCTTTCGCTCGGCGTGCCGTCAAGGGGGATGAGCTCGCAGTCCATATGCTTGTCGAGGGCCTCTTGCAGGGCGTCCTCGTTTTCCTGCGGCATGATCGAACAAGTGGAATAGACGAGCGTGCCGCCCGGCTTGAGGGCACCCATGGCGCGGTCCAGAAGCGCGCGCTGCGAGCGGGCGCACTTGCTCAGCAACTGCTCGGTCAGGCCGCGCAGGCTTTTCTCGTTGCCGCTGACGACGGTGCCCGTGCCGGTGCAGGGGGCGTCGAGCAGGATGCGGTCGAAGCGGAAGAACTCGTCGAGCTCGCGTGCGTCGATGCGCATGACGGGCACGTTTTTGGCACCCTGGCGATGGAGGTTTGATTCGAGCTTCTCGGCGCGGGGGATGTTCATCTCACAGGCGGTGAGGTGTGCCTGTCCCTGCGTGAGGGCGGCGATCTGCGTCGTCTTGCCGCCAGGGGCTGCGCACATGTCCAGGATGTCCTCGCCTGCCTGGGCGCCCAGGACCAACGGCGGCATCATGGATGACAGGCTCTGCAGGTAGATCTTGCCGTCGCGGTAGATGTCGAGATCCCACAGATCGGAAACCTGGGCCTCGGGCAGGATAAAGGCGTCTGGGTACCAGGCGACGGGGTTGTGGGCGATGCCGGCGGCACCGAGCGCCGCAGCGATGTCCTCGGCGGTCGCCTTGAGCGTGTTGGCGCGCAGCGTGACCGGGCGTGTGGCCGCGGCGCCGAAGCCCTCGATCATGAGCTTGGCATCGGCGGGCGCATAGGCGCCGGCGACCGTGTCGACCATAAAGCGCGGCAGGTCGGCGGCGGAGTGTTGGGCGGCAAGCTGGTCAGAAAGCTCGGTAGCAGCAAACTGCCTGAGCTTGAGCTCGGCCTTGACCTGCTTTTTCTGCTTACGACGACGCGGCTTGGACATCCGTCTTTCCTTCCCATTCCATTACATGTCGAGTGTTGTTTTAGTACTGGCTCTCGTGCTTGCTGAAGAAGTCGAAGCGCGGGGGCAGCGGCTTCACGCGGTGCTCGCCGGGCTTCTCGCCCAGGCTTTCCACGAACTCGTCCGTGGAGGCAAATATGTTGTCCCAGCTAAAGAAGGCGACGGGGTCGACGTCGAAGTACTCGCAGATGAGCTCGCAGCCGGCCGGCACGATGCCGTGCATGAGCACGGTCGCCACGCGCAGCTCGGTGAAGGCGTCGACGAGGGCCTGCGTCATCGCGGTATTGGCTTGCTCGCCCTCAAGCTTGTTGGCAGCCTTGGAGGCGTCGCTCCAGCGCTTGTTGGCGGCGCGCAGGTAGTCGTCGCACACAGCGAGCGCGCGGTGCGTCTCGAACTTGTACATGGCCTGCTCAAACGCGAGGGCGGCCTGCTCGGCGGCCTCCACCACGGTGGCCGAGGCGGCGCCGGCGGGGATGCAACCGTTGCGATAGGGGCTCTCGTCGCCCTCCTTGACGGCGACGCCGTAGAAGCAGCTGCGGGCCAGGCGGTTGAAGACGCCGGTCAAAAGGGCGCTTTCCTTAAGGGCCGGATCGATGACGCGCTTGTCGTCGCAGGCGTGCACCTCGTTGCCGTCCTTGTCCTTGCCGGTCACGCGGGTGTCGTATGCCTTGGGGCTAAAGCTCACCGGCTTCTCGGACAGGCCGAGCGACAGCCAGTGCGCGCGCATCTGCTCGCAGGTGTAGTGGTTGAGCAGGTCGTCTGCCGGCGGGGGAGGCGTCTGCGAGGACGAGCTTGCCTTTTTGCCCATGTAGAGCAGGTGGTAGCAGGCGCTGACGGTGCTCTGCGTGAGGTTCCAACCCAGGGCCTCCCACATGGCGGTCTGCGCGATGCAATAGAAGTAGATGTTGTCCTGGCCAATGAACTGGTAGATCTGTGCGTCATCCGAGCACCACCAGTCGCGCCAGTCGAGCGAGCTGTGCTGGTAGGTGGGCGCGGGGACCTGCGTGGAATCGGCGGCGGGCTCGCCCATGAGGGCGGCATCCTGGGCGGCGACGCCCTCGGTCACGCCGGCGGCCTTGGCATCGCGTGCGAGCACGGTGCGCGTATAGCTGATGGGAGCCCACAGGCTCTCGGGCCAGCACCAGCAGGTGACGTCGGAGACGCCATCGACCTCGGGCACCGGAACGCCCCAGTCGATGTTGCCGGTGATGCGGAAGGGCACGAGCGCCTTGCCGCTGCGGAAGCGCACGCCGCCGTTGGCGAGCACCGCGTGGGCGTCGTCGCGCTCCTTCCAGCTGGGGAAGGTGACGGTAAAGCTGCTCTTGTTGCCCTCGGGCTCCAGCACGGTGTGCTCGGGAAGCTGATCCTCGACGGCATCGAAGGCCTCGCGGAACTTGTTCTGGATGTAGAGCTGAGCCGGCAGCAGCCACTCCTCCATGGTCTTGGAGACCACGGAGCGAACCTGCGGGTTCTGGGCGAGCTTGTCGGTATAGGTCTTCATAAAGTCGAGGTAGGCCGGCAGGTCGAAGTAGAGGTTGTCTACCGGGCGCAGCTCGGGCACCTCGCCGGTGAGCTGGCTCTTAGGCGCGATGAGCTCCTCGGGCTCAAACTGGTGGCCCAGGTCGCACTCGTCGGCATAGGCCTTCTCGGACTTGCAGCCCTGGATGGGGCAGCGGCCGATCACCTGACGGCCGTTGAGGAACGTGCCGGCCTTGGCATCGTAGAACTGCAGCGTGGAGCGCTTGGAGATGGTGCCCTGCTCGTGCAGGCGCTCGATAATCTCAGCGGTTACCTCGTTGTGGATCTGGGCCGCCGGCTCAAGGCCCGAGCCGCCGTAGATGTCACAGCTGATGTTGTAGTTGTTGAGGGTCGCGGCCTGGCGGGAGTGATTGGACTCGACATACTCGCTAATGGACTTGTCGTAGCCCTCGTTCTCCTTGAGCTTGCGGTAGCTCTCCATGATGGGCGAGCCATAGCAGTCGGTGCCCGAGGTGAAGATGACGTTCTCGCGGCCCAGACGGTCGCGCAGGAAGCGGGCGAAGAAGTCGGCCGGGACAAAGACGCCGCCGACGTGGCCAAAGTGAAGGCCCTTGTTGCCATAGGGCTCGCCGGCGGTAACGATGGCGCGGCGAGGCCAGCTGGGACGGTCGTTCATGGAGTATTTGGATGCCATGGGACTCCTTCGCATATGGTGAGAGCGCGGCCGGGCGCAAGGCCTGGCGACGCGGTGGTCAATTCGTGCATATCGTTCGACATTATCGCACATGCGGACGGGTACGTGGCAGGGGCGCTATCCTAAGATGCTATGAATGAGATTTCCAACATACATGCGTTTGAAGACGAGGATTTTCTGCACGCCTGCTTTGTGTGGGGGATGGCCGTGCTCGGCGCATTTGCCGTGTGCTTGGTGCCGGTGTTTATGCTGATGGGCGGGCCTGCGGACTTGGATGCGGCTGACGCGGGCGGCTGGATGGCTGTCGTGGGCTGGATAGTCGGCTTGGCTGCGGTTTCTGCGGCGTCATTTGCCGTGCACGAGCTGGTGCACGGTGTGTTTTTTAAGCTGCTGGCGCCTGCGGGCGCGAAGGTGACCTTTGGGGCGAATCGCGAGACGGCGATGATCTATGCCTGCGCCGAGGGCGTTGTGTATTCGCGCCGGCGGTACATGGCGGTTTGCCTGGCACCGACGGCTGTTGTGACGACAACGCTTGCCCTGGGGTTTGCGTTTTCGGGCTATCCGCTGCTGTGCTATCTGGCGGCCGGCTTGCATTTGTCAGGCTGTGTGGGCGACTGGTATTACGTGCGGACCATTTTGCGCGACCGCCGCATTGTCGCCTGCGAGGACACGTCCTTCGGCGTGCGCTTTTTCGGGTGAGGAGATGTCGATGAAGCCGTTGTTGTTGCACGCCTGCTGTGCGCCGTGCTCTCTTGAGCCGGTCCGCCTGCTGCGCGAGGAAGGGTTTGAGCCCACAATCTGCTGGACCAACCCCAATATTCAGCCGCACGATGAATGGCAGCGGCGTTTGGACGAGCTGCGCCGGTGGTGTGCCGATGGCGACATCGAGCTTATCGAGGCGGGGGAGGACCGCGATCGCTGGGAGACCGGCGTGGCGCCGCTGGGTGCCGATCGGCCTCGTCGCTGTCGCGCGTGCTATGCCCTGCGCTTGGCCGAGGCGTGCCGCGTGGCCCAGGAGCGCGGGTTTGAGTTTGTGGGCACGACGCTCGCCGTCTCGCCGTACCAGTTGTTCGAAACCTGCAATGATGTGTTGGAGCGTCTGGCTGCCGCCCGCGGTCTCACCCCGGTGATTCGCGATTTTCGCCCGTATTACCCCGAGGCGACACGCCGCTCGCGCGAGCTTGGCATGTATCGGCAGAACTACTGTGGTTGCCGCTTCTCGGCTGTCGAGGCGGCCATGGACCGCGCCCGTATCCGCGACGAGCGCAAAGCCGCCAAAAAGTAGTTCATTTGGGACGTCAGCCTGCTAGGATGTAGAGCGGACTTTAGCTATATAAGGAGTATCCGACGTGTCTATGCGTACCGATGATTTTGACTACAACCTTCCCGAGGAACTGATTGCCCAGGCGCCTGCCGAGCCGCGCGATTCCTGCCGGCTGCTGGTGGTGGATCGCAAGGGCTCTCAGGCGGGAACGCCTCTGGAGCACGGCGGTACCGTTGAGCACCGCATCTTCCGCGACATCATCGACTATATCGAGCCGGGCGACGTGCTCGTCATCAACAAGACGCGCGTGATGCCGGCCCGCCTGATCGGTCACAAGGCCGGCTCGGGCGGCGTGGTCGAGACGCTGCTGCTCAAGCGCCGCGAGGATGTGGATCCGCTGGGCCATGTCTGGGAGTGCCTGGTCAAGCCGGGTAAGCGCCTGAAGCCCGGTGCTCAGATTGAGTATCGTGCGGGCGGCGCCCATGCGCCCGAGGGCGCGCCCGTGGTGCTGACGGCCGAGGTCGTCGACTTTGTTACCGATAGCCGCGGTGGCCGTCTGGTGCGCTTTGAGCCGGCCGGTTGCAATGCCGCCGGCGAGCCGCGCACGCTCGACGAGGCCATCCATGCGGCCGGCCACGTGCCGCTGCCGCCCTACATTACCGATTACGAGGGCGATCCCGAGAAGTACCAGACCGTCTACGCCATGAAGGAGGAGCACTCGGCTGCCGCTCCTACGGCGGGTCTGCACTTTACCCCCGAGCTCATGGCCTCTATCGAGGCCAAGGGCGCGAAGTTTGCCGCCGTCGAGCTCGAGGTGGGCATCGATACCTTCCGTCTGGTGGAGGAGGACGACCCCGCGCAGCACGTGATGCACACCGAGCGCTATCACGTGTCGCAGGAGGTTGTCGACGCCGTGCATAAGGCGAAGGCCGAGGGCCATCGTGTGATCGCCGTCGGTACCACGGCGGTGCGCTCGCTCGAGAGCGCGTTTGACACGGACGCGCCGGTGTCCGATCCGGCCGTGACGGCGCGCTATTTTGAAGGCCGCGAGGACGGGGCCGATACGCTTGGCCGCGGTGACATCGTGGTGCGCGAGAACGCCACGACGCAGCTTTACCTCATGCCCGGCTCGACCTATCACGTGGTCGATGCGCTGATCACGAACTTCCATGTGCCGCGCTCCACGCTCATGATGCTCGTGAGCGCGCTTGCCACCCGCGAGCAGATCATGGATGCCTACGCCGCTGCCATCGAAGAGCGTTACCGCTTCTTCAGCTTTGGTGACGCCATGCTCATTTTGTAAGTTACGCGGTTCTACGAACCGCGTAACTGCTCGACGCTGCAAACGCCCCTAAGCGGCAATCTGACGTTCAATCGTCGGGCATGACCAAAAGGTCAATGCCCTCCTCTTTCACGTCACCTTGCTCGCTTAGGGGCGTTTTCGCTGACTTCGCCAAAACATTGGCGTTGCCGTTGTTGGCACTTGGGGACGTTCCTTATGTGCCGGCACCTGGGGACACTCCTTATGTCCAAGAGATTGGTGCAAGAGGGATAGATTGCCTTGCATCAATCTAATAAGTTGCGGTGAGATAGTTCTTGAATTGGCTTTTTGAGGGCTAAACAGGAACTATCTCACCGCAACTGCGTTGAGCGTTTTTTGGCAGCTGGTTTACTTGCTCGCGAACAGCCAGACTAGGATGATCGCCAGGATTGCGGCGACGATGCAGACGATGGCGCCGGTGAATTTGATGCGTGAGTCACGGGTACGCTCGCGCACCGCGTCCTCGGTGGCTTCGAGCTGGGTAACCTCTCGCTCGGTCTCGGCGTGTTCGGCTTTGTCTCGGGCCAAGGATCCTGCAAGCGACTCAGTAATCTCTGGGTGGTCGTGTACTTCGGCCGCCTGTTCGATGATCGACTGCGCATGTGCGGCATCTGCTTGGGCGTTGGCGATGCTCTGCTCTTGGTCGCGGCTTGCCTTGTCCTCGGCGGCGATCTTCTCGCGCAGTTCGCGCTGGCGCGTTGCAGCGGCGGTTTTTGCGGTCTGCAGCTCGTCGCGCGCGGCATCGGCCTCTGCCGTCACGGCCTGATGGGCTCGCTTGGCGTCGGTGATGGGGGCTTGTGCCTGCTCGACGGCCTGCTCGGCTGCGGCAAGCGAGTGCTCAAGGTCGGCGGTGATGCGCGGGACATCTTCTTCGGCTTTACGCAGGGCATCTGCCGTGTCGGAGATCTGCATCGAGAGCTCGCTGGTGCGCACCGTATAGTTGGCGGGATTTGCCGAGGGATTGCGTTGCAGCTCGGCATACTCATGACGCAGCGTCTCGAGCTGGGCGCGCGTGGCGTCGACGGTTTGTTGTGCGGCCGCAATGCCGGCGTCTCGCTCGGCCTTCACCTTGTCGCGGATGCGCTTGGAATCCTCAAGACGTCGAACGAGGCGGTTGCCGGTCTCGCGCGAGCTCGCCTCGCGGGCCTCCACGGCGTCGAGCGCGGCCTTCAGGCGGAGCTCAGTCGCGTCATCCTCTGTCTTCATTTGTTCGAGCTGACCCTTGAGCTCTGTCGCTTTGGCGGCGTGGGCATCACGGTCAATCTCGGCGGCCGCTGCAGTCTTTTGGGCCGTGGCAATCGCCTGGCGCTGGTCGGCGACGATCTGGTCGTAGCGGCCTGCGATATCCTGGCGCGTCTCGAGTTCCTCGGCCTGATCGGCAATGCGCTGCTCAAGTTCGGCCAGGTGGGCGCGGGCATCGGCAAGTGCCTTTTTCGCGGCATTCATCTCGCGCATGGCCGAGGCGCCCTGGGCGATAAAGGTGCCCACGGCGTTCGCAGTGTTCGAGACAGCGGTCCCCAGATCGCGGCTCGCGGCGGGGGAGTGCGGGGCGGTCGGGCGAGCGATGTCGGCAGCGTCCGCATCGGCAGCCTGCGGCGCGGCGATATTGCCGGTACCGCCCTCGACCACAGAAAAGCCTGCTGCGTGCGGATCGACCGCATCGGCGCCGATCGTGGGGTGCTCGAGCTGCAGAAACGATGGCATGGTGCTGCCCTGGTCGGCAACCGGAGTCTCGCCGGGCACAAAGGTCGAGGCCGCCTCGGCGGCCTCCTCTTCCTCGGCATCAATATCGGTATCGGCGACGGCGTCTTTCATCGCTTTGACAGCATCCATCATGGAGTCCATGACGGCATCGAGCTCTTCTTCCGAAGACACCTCGATGGGGCCCGCTGCTTGCGGGGCGTCGTCCTGTACGGGGGCGTCGTCCTGAGCGGGCGCATCGTCGCTTTGCTCATCGGCGTTTTCTGATTCGGGGGTTTCCGCCGTAGCGCTTTCGTCCAAGATGGGGTCGTCGATGTCGATACCATCGCAGGTCACAGCGTCAGTATCTGCGGTGACGTCTGCGGGATCATCAATATGCTGTTGAGTCTGGGGGTCCAGCTCGTCTGTCATAGGCATGTGCTCCTCATCGTTGTTTGTCACCCTATGATAAAGTCTCGCGCCGACATCCCGCGCGCCGCAGCAAAGTTTCAAAACGTGTTCGATGGCTCGATCTGATAACAATAACTCGGCCGCTTTATCCGGTTTGTACTTGACAATACCTTCGCCGAACGACGTGGTGCCGTTCGCCTGCTGCGGTCTTTATTTTTCACTTGAACCCGCTAAAGTTGCATTTCAGCTTTTGGCGCGTGAAGTTGGATACGCGCAGTCGGCGAGCGTGCCCGTCGCGATTTGAAAGGACTTTGTATGGGACTTTTCACTGGAAAGACCGTGATCGTCACCGGCGGCGGCAAGGCCACGCTTAAGGACGGCTCCGCTGGCTCCATCGGCTACGGCATCGATATCGCTTTTGCCAAGGAGGGCGCAAACCTCGTCATCACCGGCCGCAACGTCGCCAAGCTCGAGGCTGCCAAGGAATCCCTCGAGGCCGAGTACGGCGTCAAGGTTCTGCCTGTTCAGGCCGATGTTTCAGCCGGTCAGGACAACGAGGCCGTCGTCCAGAACGTCATCGACAAGGCCATTGAGGAGTTCGGCCGCATCGACGCCGTCGTCAACAACGCTCAGGCCAGCGCTTCTGGCGTGACCATTGCCGACCACACCATGGATCAGTTTAACCTGGCCATTTACTCTGGCCTGTATGCCACCTACCTGTACATGCAGAAGGCCTACCCGCACCTGAAGGAGACCAAGGGCTCCGTGGTCAACTTTGCTTCGGGCGCCGGCCTGTTTGGCAACTATGGCCAGTGCAGCTATGCTGCCGCCAAGGAGGGCATCCGTGGCCTGACCCGCGTCGCCGCCAACGAGTGGGGCAAGGACGGTATCAACGTCAACATCGTGTGCCCGCTTGCCTGGACTGCTGCGCTCGAGAACTTCCAGGATGCCTACCCCGAGGCGTTCAAGGCCAACGTCCACATGCCGCCGGCGGGCCATTACGGCGATGTCGAGAAGGAAATCGGCCGCGTGGTCGTTCAGCTCTGCGGCCCCGACTTTAAGTACATGAACGGCGAGACCGTCACACTCGAGGGTGGCATGGGCCAGCGTCCCTAAGGGTTACGTCTCAGGTTCCGCCGTTCTAACGAACGGCGGACCAGCCGACGCTGCGCGGGCCGCATTTGGACAATTTGACGTTCAACTTCAAGGGCGCGACCGAAAGGTCAGCGCCCTTTCGTTTCACGTCACCTTGTCTCAAATGCGGCTCGCTCGCTGACTTATGCTCAACCTGCGGCGCCATTTTGCTTGAAGGCACCTTGCTCGCTCTGGCTGGTTTTCGCTGTCGGTGCCATAACATCGGCGTTGCTGTGGCTGTCGGAAATGATCCTTTGGGGACGGAGGAAAACGGATCATTTTTATCCTGGTGCATTGGTGCATTGGTGCATTGGTGCATTGGTGCATTGGTGCAAGGGGGCAGGTTTCCTTTGCACTAGTTTCTGTCGAGTCGGTGCTTCTTGCGGGTTGCCCGTATAATGGTTTGCGTATGAACCGCAACCAAGGAGTTCCAGTTTATGGACCAGAGCCTTTTTAAATTCGACCTGATCGCCGAGGATCCGACGACGCATGCGCGTGCCGGCGTGCTGCACACCCCACATGGCGACATCGAGACGCCGATCTTCATGCCCGTGGGCACCAAGGCAAACGTCAAGGGCATTCCTACCGAGACCGTTAAACAGCTCGGCGCCCAGATCGTGCTTGCCAATACCTATCACCTGTCCATGCGTCCCGGCGAGGACACCATCGCCGAGCTGGGCGGGCTGCACAAGTTTATGAACTGGCACGGCCCCATCCTCACCGACTCGGGTGGTTTCCAGGTCTTCAGCCACAACGACGCCGTCAAGCTCACCGACGAGGGCGTGCGCTTTATCGTCAACGATTACGACGGTCGCCACGTGTTCTGGACGCCCGAGGACAACATGGAAATCGCCATGAAGCTCGGCTCCGACATCTGCATGCAGCTCGACCAGTGCCCGGGCTATCCCGCCACGCGCTCCTACGTTGAGCGCGCCGTGGAGCTGTCGAGCATGTGGGCCGAGCGCTGCTATAAGGCGCATACCCGCGATGACCAGGCACTCTTTGGTATCGTTCAGGGCGGCATGCACCTGGATCTGCGCCTGCGCTCGCTGCGCCATCTGGAGGAGTGCGGCGACTTCCCCGGTTACGGCATTGGCGGCTACTCGGTGGGCGAGGACCACGAGACCATGTTCGAGACGCTGGCGCCGCTCGTGAGTGAGTACATGCCCAAGCACAAGCCGCGCTACCTGATGGGCGTCGGCAACCCCACCACCCTCGTGCGCGGTGTGGGCGTGGGCATCGACATGTTCGACTGCGTGCTGCCGACGCGCACCGGCCGTATGGGCACGGCGTTCTCCAGCGAGGGTCGCCTCAACTTCCGCAACGCGCGCTTTGCGCACGACGATGGTCCCATCGATCCCACCTGCACCTGCCCGGTGTGCACGGGCGGCTACAGCCGCGCGCTCATTCGCCACATGGTCACGCAGAAGGAGATGCTCGGCGGCATTCTGCTGTCGATGCACAACATCTACTACCTGCTCAACCTTATGCAGCGTGCTCGCCAGGCCATTATCGAGGGTCGCTATGGCGCATTCGTGAGCGATTGGATGAATAGCCCTGCCGCGGTGGATTACTAAGAGCTACGACCGCTGACCGATAGCTTGCAAGCACTTGATGCATCGTGGGTACCATACCGAATAGTTGATGTTCGGGCGGGTGTTTGGCGCATGGCGTCGACCCCGCCCGTTTTTCTTTTTCTCGATAGGAGCACCCATGATTAAGAACGAGAATGTCGAGGGCGAGCCTGCCTACGACGAGACGTACCGCCGCGGCCCCGTGGTCATGCGCGGCCCCATGATTCCTAAGGACAACACCTACGCCAACCTGCTGGCGCCCGAGGAGTCGACCGACTGGTTGCATGCCGATCCGTGGCGCGTACTGCGCATCCAGGCCGAGTTTGTCGATGGCTTTGGCGCACTTGCCGAGTTAGGGCCTGCGGTGACCATCTTCGGTAGTGCCCGTACGCCCAAGACCGATCCGCTCTACAAGGCGGCGCGCACGGTCGGCCGTAAGATTGCCCAGCGCGGCGTGGCGGTTATCACCGGTGGCGGCCCCGGCATCATGGAGGCGGCCAACAGGGGAGCGGCGAGCGTCAACGGCAAGTCAGTTGGTTTGGGCATTGAACTGCCGCACGAGCAGGGGCTCAACAAATACGTGAACCTCGGTATGGACTTCCGCTACTTCTTTGTGCGCAAGACCATGTTCGTCAAATACAGCTCGGGCGCTATCGTGTTTCCCGGCGGGTTTGGCACGCTCGACGAGATGTTCGAGGTGCTCACGCTGGTGCAAACGCACAAGGTCAAGCGCATGCCGCTTGTGCTGGTAGGCAGCGAGTACTGGCAGGGCCTGTTCGACTGGCTCAACGGCCCGGTGATGGATGCCGGTATGATCAGCCCGCTCGATCCCGAGCTCGTACACATCACCGACGACCTCAACGAGGCCGTCGACATTGCCCTGAGCGGGCTGATGTAAGGTGGGCAAAATGGGACGGGGCTAAAAAGACTGGTCTGAAACGTTTGATATCAGTCTTTTTAGCCCCGTCCCAAATGAACTGCTTCTAAGTTGCGGTGGAATAAGGATTGATTTGCGGCTGATAAGCCAAAAACAGTCCCTATTCCACCGCAACTGATGTGGGCGTCCCTAGTGAGTTGGCTGGTAGCGGGGGCAGTAGCTGATGGCGATGGCATCGACGCCTACATGGGTGGCGATGGTGCAGCCGATGGGGCCGGTGCCGGCGTCTACGTAGTCCTGGCCCGCGAGCGCCTCGTTGACAAGTTCCTGCTCCTCGGCAGCACCGGTCGTGAGCACGCGAACGCTTGAGCCCGGGTGCTCGGTCAAAAACTCGAGGCAGTCAGCCATGGTGTTCGCAACGATGCGCTTGGCTCCGCGGCCCTTCTTGATGGCCTTGATCTCGCCCGACTGCCACTCCGGCGAAACGGCCAGGCGAATGTTGAGCATCTGCGTGAGCTGGCCGGCGAGCTTGGGCGCGCGGCCGTTCTTAACGAGGTTCTCGAGCGTGCGGGGAATCAGCAGCAGATGGGCGTCGGGCAGCGTCGCGCGGATCTGCGCCTCGGTCTCGTCCAGGCTGCGGCCGTCCTCGCGCATGGCCAGCGCGTACTCCACCAGCAGGCCCTCGGCGCCCGAGCCGGTGCGCGAGTCGATGCAGCGCACGTCGAGCTCGTGCGTTTCGGCCGTCAGGCTGGCGTTGGCATAGCAGGCGGACCACTCGCTGCACAGCGAGATAAAGATGGCGCTATCGTGACCGTCGGCGCGCACGCGGTCAAAGAGTTCCTTGAACTCGCCGGCACTCGGCTGCGAGGTGTGCGGCAGCTGCTCGGAGCCGGCCATGCGCGCGACGTACTCCTGGGCGGTAATCTGTACCTGGTCGAGCAGGTCCTCGCCCTCGATAATCACATGCAGCGGAATCACGTAAATGCCAAGCTCTTGAGCGCGGGCGGGGGAGATGTCCGACGTGGAGTCGGTTATGATGGCAAAAGACATAATTGCACCTTTCGTTGGGGCGCTTGCGCGCCGCCTTCTTAGAGCAAAGTGCGACAAGTATAGTGGAGTTGCTCTACATTGCTAGGTTCAATTGTTGAATAGTCAACAGTTTGAAGTGTCGGTGTGGAAATCATCAACTGGGGAAGAGGAGTGCCGATGGCAGCGCTGGAGATATGCAAGCGGCCGGTTGTGCTGTTTGATTTTGACGGCACGGTGGCAGATACGGGTCGGGCGGTGATGACCTCGACGCGCAAGACGCTTGCCGCGCGCGGGTTTTCGGAGGCGCAGATGGGTGACCTGCGTCGCATGATCGGGCCTCCGCTGTGGAAGAGCTTCCATGACTTTTATGGCTTTTCCCGCGAGGAGTCGCTCGTGGTGGCCGACGAGTACCGTGCCTTTTTTGATGAGCTGGGACCGGAAGAGTATCCCGTGTTCGATGGAATGCCCGAGCTGCTCGATGGCCTTGTCGCGCAGGGGCATCGCTTGGCCGTGGCGACGTCACGCATGGAGGCAAAGTGCATTGACATGGTGGGCGAGCTGGGGCTTTCGCAGTTTGAGGCGGTGGTTGGCATGAATCCACCGCAGGGGCGCGAGACCAAGGCCGATTCGGTTCGCGACGCGTTGGCGGCCTTGGGTGCGGCCGCGGACGATGCCGTGATGATCGGCGATCGCTTTAACGATGTGGAGGGCGCGCACGCAATGGGCGTACCGTGCATTGGTATCTATTCGGGCGCGGCGGCGCCGGGCGAGCACGAGGCGGCGGGTGCCGATGCAGTGGTGCACTCGGTGGCCGAGCTTGCTAAACTTTTCGCTATCTAATAGACGTAATGTGAGGGGCGGGCGTACCCGTCGCTCATTGGTAAGGAGGTCGTCCATGAATCAGGTGGAGCAGAGCGTTACCGAGTATGTCGACGAGGTCTGGGAGGACGTCGTCGCCGATATCGAGCAGTTGGTGAGCTATCCGTCCGTAGCCGTTGCTGCCGATGCGGAGCCTAGCGCGCCGTTTGGCCGCCCGGTTCGTGATGCGCTCGATTGCGCGCTCGGCATTGCGCAAAAGCTCGGCTACCAGACGAGCGACGACGAGGGCTATGTGGGCATTGCCGATATCCCGGGTCGCGGCGACAAGCAGCTCGCGACCATCTGCCACGTGGACGTGGTGCCCGCCGGCCCCGGCTGGAACACCGACCCGTTTGCGATGGAGCGTCGCGAGGGCTGGCTGCTCGGCCGTGGCGTGATTGATGACAAGGGTCCGGCGGTGTTGTCGCTCTACGCCGGTGCCTACCTGCTCAAGCACGGCATTGTGCCGCGCTATACCTTTCGCGCGCTGCTGGGCTGCGATGAGGAAGTGGGCATGTCCGACGTTCACCATTATCTGGAGAACCACGCAGACCCCGACTTTTTGTTTACGCCCGATGCCGAGTTCCCGGTCTGCAATGCCGAGAAGGGCCAGTTTGGGGCGACGTTTGTGAGCCCCAAGATCGACGGCGGGCGCATTGTGTCCTGGAGCGGTGCCGAGGCGAGCAACGCCATTCCGTCGCAGTCCATCTGCGAGCTCGCGATTGCCGCCGATGAGCTGCCGGCGCCCGTTGAGAACGCCGACCGCCTGGAGATCACGGCGCTTGATAACGGGCATGCGCAGATTTTCGCCCACGGTATTGGCGGCCACGCTTCGATGCCTGAGGGCACCATCAACGCCGTCGGCCTGATCGTGGCGTATCTGCGCGAGGCCGAGGACGCGTTTGGTGCACGCGACGAGCGTCTGCTGACGCCTGCCGAGCACGAGTTCGTCAAGTTCCTGGCCTTTGTGCATGCGGATGCCTATGGCCGCGGCCTAGGTATCGATGCGACGAGTCCGGCGTTTGGCCCGCTTACCTGCAACGCTGGAGTCATCCGCGTGGCGGATGGCCATATTGAGCAGGTCATCGACGTGCGCTTCCCCGACAGTACGAGTGCCGATACCATCCGCGAGCAGCTCGACCCGCTCGTGGGCCGTTTTGGCGTGACGTGCCAGCTGGGTCGCGCTAAGGTGCCGTTCTCAGTCTCTGCCGATGATCCGGCCGTGAAGGCGCTTATCGATACCTATAACGAGTTCACCGGCAAGCATGCTGAGCCCTTTGCCATGGGCGGCGGCACGTACGCGCGCAGCTTTGCCCGCGCCGTCTCGTTTGGCCCCGAAGAGACCGGCCTGGAGCTGCCCGCGTGGGGCGGCCAGATGCACGGCCCCAACGAGTGCGCTAACGAGGAGCAGCTCAAGCAGGCGCTCAAGATCTATATTGTTGCGATTCTCCGTCTCAACGAGCTGGAGCTGTAGGGCTTCCCCTATATCCTGCTTGGATACAAACTTGCATTACGAGCCCGGTGCTTTTGCCCGGGCTTTTTCTGTTGCGGTGGGGTAGTCATTGGGGACGTTCTTAAATGACTAGTCAAACAAGAACGTCCCCAACGACTAGTCGTTTAAGAACGTCCCCAATGACTACCTTCCTCTGGTGTAAAAGGCGCGCCACGCTAAATGCCGGGTTTGTTATTCGTTTGTAAAGCCGAGCCGCGCTTGCGGTAAGGGTCTATCAAATGCCCGTAAGAAACCGCAGTTGGCGCGGACGCTACCCGATCGAGGCCGTATCTTTCCAAACAGCAAAGCGGGCAGGGTGCCCGCGAGTCGCATGTATGAAAGGAAGATCATGCTCGATCAGGCTTATTCTCGTCGTCAGTTCCTCGGCCTCGCTGGTGGTCTTGCCAGCTTCGTGGGCCTCGGCCTCGTTGGCTGCGGTGGCGCGGGTGCTTCCAACGCCGCCGACAAGGGCAGCGCCACTGCCGCTGCCGAGTCTGTCTCCGGCGAGGTGACCTACGACGGCGCCTCCTCGTTCCAGGCTCTCGTCGAGGCCGCTGCCGAGAAGTTCATGGATGCCAACCCGGACGTCTCCGTTTCCGGCTCGGGCAACGGTTCGGGCAAGGGTCTGACCGCTGTCGCCGCAGGCACCGTCACCATCGGTAACTCCGACGTCTTCGCCGAGACCAAGCTCGAGGCCGACCAGGTCAAGAACCTCGTCGACCACGAGGTTGCCGTCGTGGGCATGGGTCCCGTCGTCTCCAAGAACGTCAAGGTCGACGACCTGTCCCTCGAGCAGCTCAAGGGCATCTTCTCCGGCCAGATCACCAACTGGAAGGAGGTCGGCGGCGACGACGCTGCCATCGTCGTGCTCAACCGCAAGGCCGGCTCCGGCACCCGCGCCACCTTCGAGGCCGCCGTCTTTGGCGACGAGACCGTCGACTTTAAGGGCGACGCCGAGCTCGACAAGTCCGGCGATGTCCAGACTCAGATGGCCAGCACCGACAACGCCATCTCCTATCTCGACTTCTCGCACTTCGACGACTCAAAGTTCAACGCCATCAAGGTCGAGGGCGTCGAGCCCAAGAGCAAGAATGTCACCGACGACTCCTTCAAGATCTGGGCTACCGAGCACATGTACTGCTCCAAGGACGCTGACGAGGCTACCAAGGCCTTCCTTGAGTTCATGCTCTCCGACGACGTCCAGGGCAAGCTCGTCGAGGAGCAGGGCTTTATCCCCGTCTCTGCCATGAAGGTCGTCAAGGACGCCAGCGGCAAGGTCTCCGCTAAATAAGCAATCGCCCCGGAAAGGTTTGCAATGGCAAAACAGCTGTCAAAGCGCGACCTTGAGAACGTGGGCCTGGGCGTCACGGGCGCGTGCGTAGCGCTCGTGACGCTTGTCGTTGCCGCGCTCATCTTTATGGTCGCCCAAAAGGGCCTCTCGGCTTTTCTCAGGGACGGCGTTTCGATTGTCGAGTTCTTCACCGGCACCAAGTGGGACCTGGCCAACACAGCCGAAAGCGGCCTGCCCTATACCGGCGCCCTGCCCCTGATCGTCACCTCGTTTGCGGTCATGGTACTCTCCACGCTCATCGCGCTGCCCATCGCCATCGGCTCTGCCATCTTTGCGGTCGAGATCCAACCCAAATTTGGCTCCAAGGTCTTTCAGCCGCTTATTGAGCTTTTGACCGGCATTCCCTCGGTCGTCTTTGGCCTGATCGGCTTTCACGTGGTCGTCGGTCTTATGAAGAGCGTTTTCCACGTAAGCACGGGCTTGGGCATCTTGCCCGGCGCCATCGTGCTGGCCGTCATGATCCTGCCGACCATGACCACGCTTTCGGTCGATGGTCTGCGCGCTGTGCCCGATAGCTACCGTCAGGGCTCGCTCGCGCTGGGCTACACCCGCTGGCAGACCATCTGGCACGTGGTGCTCAAGTCCGCCATGCCGTCGCTCATGACTGCGGTCATCCTGGGTATGACCCGCGCCTTTGGCGAGACGCTCGCCGTGCGCATGGTTATCGGCGGTATCGAGGCCATGCCGACGTCGCTGCTGTCGCCGGCGTCCACCATCACCACCACGCTCACCACGTCCATGGCGGTCTACGCCGAGGGCTCGGCCCAGGACGATGTTCTGTGGGCGCTCGGTCTGCTGCTGATGGGCATGAGCCTCATCTTCATCCTGATCATCCATCTCATTGGCCGCAAGGGGGCGAAGGCTCGTGGCTAGCACGCGCATCCACATTGACGAGGCGAGACTCGGGCGCGTCCAAAAGCAGGACCGCATCGCCACGGGCGTGCTGACGGCGATCGTCGCCATCGTCATGCTCATCGTCGTCTCCATGGTGGCCTATATCCTGTTTGAGGGCGTCTCGACGCTGTTCCAGCCGGGATTTCTCACGCAGCCCGCGCGCGCCAACGGAACCCAGGGCGGCGTGCTCTACCAGCTGTTCGACTCGTTCTACCTGCTGCTGATCACTCTGGTCATCTCGGTGCCCATCAGTCTGGGCGGCGCGGTCTTTCTGGTTGAGTACGCGCCGAATGGGCCCATCCGCGACATCGCCTCCACCGCCATCGAGACGCTGTCCTCGCTGCCCTCCATCGTTGTCGGCATGTTCGGTTTCCTGGTGTTCTCGGTGCAGCTGGGCTGGAAGTATTCCATCATCTCCGGCGCCGTCGCGCTCACCATGTTCAACATCCCCATCCTAGTGCGCGTGATTCAGCAGGCGCTCGAGGACGTGCCGCAGGCCCAGCGTGATGCGTGCCTGGCCATGGGCCTTACCCGCTGGGAGGCCACGCTGCACATCCTGATCCCCGAGGCCATGCCTGCCATCGTGACCGGCATCGTGCTTTCGGCCGGCCGCGTGTTTGGCGAGGCCGCAGCACTGCTCTTTACCTCGGGCATGAGCTCGCCGGTGCGTTTGAACTTCTTGAGCTTTAACCTGTCGAGCCCCACCTGTGCCTGGAACGTGTTCCGCCCTGGCGAGTCGCTCGCCGTGCATATCTACAAGATCTATGGCGAGGGCAGTCCAGAGGCCCAGCAGATCGTCTGGGGCACCGCTGCACTGCTGATGATTTGCGTGCTGCTGTTTAACGTAATCGCCCGCATTGTGGGCAAGCAACTGGCAAGGAAGATGACGGCCGAATGAGCGAGATGAATGCAACGCCCGCAACCGAGGCGGCCACGTCCGAGACTCAGGATTTCCTGTCGAGCGTGGGGGAGAGCGAGAGGCGCGTGCGCGTAAGCGGCAAGGCCGTGAGCGACGAGGTCGTGCTCTCCACCAAGGACGTCAACGTGTACTATGGCGACCACCATGCGCTGCACGATACGTCGCTCGACTTTCACAAGGGCGAGATCACGGCGCTCATCGGGCCTTCGGGCTGCGGTAAGTCGACCTTCTTGCGCAGCCTCAACCTCATGAATCGCGAGATTCGCGGCTGCCGCGTGGAGGGCGAGATCAACTACCGCGGGCGCAACGTGAACACCAAGGCCGAAAACACCTACGAGCTGCGTCGCTCCATTGGCATGGTGTTCCAGCAACCCAACCCTTTCCGCAAGTCCATTCGCGACAACATCACGTTTGCGCCCAAGCGTCACGGCATTACCGACCGCGACGAGCTTGATCGCATGGTCGAGGAAAGCCTGCGTGGTGCGGCGCTGTGGGACGAGGTCAAGGACAAGCTCGACAAGAGCGCCTACGCGCTTTCGGGCGGCCAGCAGCAGCGTCTGTGCATTGCGCGCACGCTGGCGCTCAACCCCGACGTGATCCTGTTTGACGAGCCCTGCTCGGCGCTCGACCCTATCTCGACGTTGGCGATCGAGGACCTTATGTCGTCGATTGTGGCCGAGCGCGCCATCGTCATCGTGACGCACAACATGGAGCAGGCGTCGCGTGTGTCCAATCGCACGGCGTTCTTCTACATGGGCGATATGGTCGAGTACGACGAGACTGACGAGATTTTCCAACGGCCCAAGGATAAGCGGCTGAACGATTACCTCACCGGCATGTTCTCCTAGTCCGGGACATGCTTGAGGCCCGCGGTGGCCACGGTCGCCACGGGACTGATTGGAGAGGCGGGTCATCTCTTGCGGGAGATGGCCCGCCTTTTTGTGTCGTGTGCGGCCTGCCTTTTCGCTGCTATCATGGACAACGTTGAATTTCTACGAAGGAGCAGGGCATATGGCGATTCTTTTGGGATGCGATTCCGTCAGCCTAGAGTTTCCCACCAAGCATATTTTCGATAGCGTGACGCTCGGCGTGGGCGAGGGCGACCGCATTGGTATCGTCGGCAAAAACGGCGACGGCAAGTCGACGCTGCTGAGCGTGCTCGCCGGCACGCTGGAGCCCGACGATGGCCGCGTGACGCACCGCCGCGGCACCACGATCGGCCTGCTCGGCCAAAAGGACCAGCTGGCCGATACCGACACCGTGCATCATGCCGTCGTCGGTGACACGCCCGAGTACGAGTGGGCCTCGAGCCCCCGCACGCGCCAGATTCTGGCCGGCCTCATCAGCGATGTGCCCTGGGAGGGCACGGTGGGCGAGCTTTCGGGCGGTCAGCGCCGTCGCGTGGACCTCGCGCGCCTGCTGATCGGAGATTACGACGTGCTCATGCTCGATGAGCCCACCAACCACCTGGACATGCGCACCATCAACTGGCTTGCGCGCCACTTAAAGGCTCGCTGGCAGCGCGGCCAGGGTGCCATGCTCGTGGTCACGCACGACCGCTGGTTCTTGGACGAGGTCTGCACCAGTATGTGGGAGGTCCACGACGGCCAGGTCGATCCTTTCGAGGGCGGTTACTCCGCATATATCCTGCAGCGCGTGGAGCGCGACCGCATGGCCGCCGTCACCGAGGAGCGTCGTCGCAACATGGCGCGCAAGGAGCTCGCGTGGCTGAGCCGCGGTGCCCAGGCGCGCTCCACCAAGCCCAAGTTTCGCGTGGATGCCGCCCGCGAGCTCATCGCCGACGTGCCTCCCGTGCGTGACGAGCTGGAGCTCAAGCGCCTAGCCGTGAGCCGCCTGGGCAAGCAGGTTATCGATGTGGTCGACGTGGACGCTGGCTATGCGGATACCGATGGCGCGCCCAAGCAGGTGCTCTCCGATGTGACCTGGCTCATTGGTGCGGGCGACCGCTATGGTCTTTTGGGTGAGAATGGCGCTGGCAAGTCGACGCTGCTCGATGTGATCCAGGGTAAAATTGCGCCCACGCGCGGCCGCGTGAAGATTGGCCAGACGGTACGCTTTGGCGTGCTGTCGCAGCAGCTCGAGGAGCTCGAGCCCTACATGGGCGACACGATCCGCGAGGTGCTCAGCAACTATAAGAAGTACTACGTCATCGACGGCAAGGAGACTTCGCCCGAGAAGCTCTGCGAGCGTCTGGGCTTTACGACGCAGCAGCTCTGGAGCCGCATCGGCGATCTTTCGGGCGGTCAGCGCCGTCGCCTGTCGCTGTTGCTGACGATCCTGGACGAACCCAACGTGCTCATCCTGGACGAGCCCGGCAACGACCTGGATACCGACATGCTCGCGATTGTCGAGGACCTGCTCGACGGCTGGCCCGGCACGTTGATCCTGGTGACGCACGACCGCTTTTTGATGGAGCGCGTGACCGACCAGCAGTGGGCGCTGCTCGACGGCCACCTGACGCATATGCCCGGTGGCGTGGACCAGTACCTTCGCCTGTGCAACGCTACCGCCGAGGGCGAGCCCGTGGGCGCGCCGAGCGCCAAGACCGGCACGTTTGACACCGGTGCCGCGGCAGCTGCGGCCGAAAAGCCCAAGTCGAGCGGTCAGCCCAACGGCCTGTCCAATGCCGAGCGTCAGAAGCTCCGCCGCGAGGTGAGCTCGCTCGAGCGCAAGATGGAGACGCAGCGCGCCCGCGTTGAGGAGGCCGAGGCCGCGATGGCCCAGGTCGACCCCACCAACTACACGGCGCTGGGCGAGCAGCAGGCAAAGATCGACGAGGCTCACGCCGCCATGGACGAGTTGGAGATGGCGTGGCTCGAGGCGAGCGAAAAGCTCGAGGGCGAGGAGTAGGCGAGGATGATCAAAGCCGCGTTTTTCGATATCGACGGCACGCTACTGAGCTTTAAGACCCACCGGATTCCGGCGTCGGCGCAGCAGGTGCTCGACAGCTTTCGCGAGCAGGGGATCGCGTGCGTGATCGCCACGGGCCGTCCGACCTACCAGATGCCCGATTGGCTGTTCGACCTGGGCTGGGATGCGTACATTACGCTCTCGGGCCAGCACTGCTTTGATGCCGAGGGGGTTTACCGCAGCTGCCCGATCGATCCGGACGACGTTGCGGTGATCGTGGACCAGGTGGCGCAGGGGCGCTACGACTCGCTGTGCATGCAGGGCGAGAATTCGTTTGTGAACCGCCTGTCCGAGCGCGTGGTGACGGCCGGTAGCAACGCGGGAATCGTCTACCACGAGGAGCCGTTTGAGCACGCCTTTGACGCGCCGGTCTACCAGTTTTGCGCCTTTGTGGACCCTGACGACGAGCATATCGTGACCGATGCCGTGTCGCATTCGCTCACCACGCGCTGGTGCGACCTGTTCTGCGACATTATTCCCGCTAACGGCGGCAAGGACCTGGGCGTGGCGGCGACGCTCGAGCGGCTTGGTATCGACGCGAGCGAGGCGATTGCCTTTGGCGACGGCGAGAACGACCTGTCGATGTTTGCCGCCGTGGGCACGAGCGTGGCCATGGGCAACGCACAGGACACGGTGAAAGCTGCGGCGACCTATGTGACGACCGCCGTGGACGACGACGGGATCTATAACGCCGCGAAGCACTTTGGTCTGATGTAGCTGCGGGCCGTCACCCGGCGCCTGGGGACACTCCTTGCGGGGCGTCCCCATTTTGTTTTCGTCCCGCACGTTTTGTGAAACACGGCTAACTTTTAGGCAAAGTAGTAAGACATGGGCAACTTTTGCGGTAAAGTTAGCCGTGGAAAGTATCCAAAGGCTAACTAACAATCATCGCGAAAGGCGGCCCATGGCCCTACGTGAATCCGGAGAAGACTATCTCGAATCGATCTACGTTCTGTCGGAACGTCAGGGCATCGTGCGCTCGATCGACGTTGCGGAGCACCTCGGCGTAACCAAGGCGAGCGTTTCCAAGGCCATGGCGACGCTGGAAAGCAACGGCTATGTCGAAATGGGCAAGCGCGACGTTCATCTGACGGAGCGTGGTCTGGAGGTCGCTCGCCAAATGTGGGAGCGTCATTGCTTTTTCGTGGGGCTGCTGGAGGATGCGGGTGTTTCGGCTGAGGTCGCGTCGCAAGAGGGCTGTCACATGGAGCACTGCCTAAGCGAGGAAAGCTTCGAGAAGCTGAGGGCGATGCTGGGACGGGACAGCGACCGGGACCAGTAGCCCCGCCAACTAAGTCCAACTCAGACAAGGAACCCCGCCAGCAAGCGATGCCCAAGAACCGCCAGCAACGTTACCGCAGGCCGGGGCCGGGCAGCCCACGAACGCTACAAGTTCTTGACACCCATCGCGCGCATGGCGTTCAGGATGGCGATGATCGCCACGCCTACGTCGCCGAACACGGCAAGCCACATGTTGGCGATGCCCAGCGCTGCCAGCACAAGGATCAGCAGCTTAATGCCCAGCGCAAAGATGATGTTCTGCCAGACAATCGCCATGGTCTTGCGTGCCACGCGGATCGCGCGGGAAATGTTGGACGGCTTGTCGTCCATGAGCACGACATCGGCGGCCTCGATCGCAGCGTCAGAACCCATAGCGCCCATGGCAATGCCCACATCGGCGCGCGTAAGCACGGGCGCATCGTTGATGCCGTCGCCCACAAAGGCGAGCTTGCCCTTGCCACTCTCGGTTGCAAGCAGCGCCTCGACGCGCTCGACCTTATCGCCCGGCAGCAGCTGCGCGTGGAACTCGTCGAGACTGAGTTGCTTGGCCACAGACGCCGCAACCTCCTCGCGGTCGCCCGTGAGCATGACGGTGCGCTTGACACCGGCGGCGTGCAGGTCGCGAATCGTTTGCTCAGCATCGGCCTTGACGGTGTCTGCAATCACGATGTGGCCGGCGTACACGCCGTCAACGAGCACATGCAGAATCGTTCCGACGACCTCGCAATCGGGCGCTTCGACTCCGGCCGCGGCGAGCATCTTTGCGTTGCCAACGACGACGTGCTTGCCGTCGATGGTTGCCGTCACGCCATGGCCCGCGTCGTTGGTGGAGTCGCTTACGCGCTTGGGGTCGACCTCGCCCTGGTAGGCGACACGTACGGACTGCGCGATGGGGTGATCGGAGAACGACTCAGCAAGGGCTGCGACTTCGAGCAACGACTGCTCGGTATAGCCGGCCTCGGGGTGTACCGCGACCACCGAGAACGTGCCGTTGGTGAGGGTGCCCGTCTTGTCAAAGACGACGGTGTCCACGTCGGCGAGCGTCTCGAGGTAGTTAGAACCCTTGATGAGAACGCCCAGCTTGGACGCGCCGCCGATGCCGCCAAAGAAGCTGAGCGGGACGCTGATCACCAACGCGCACGGGCAGCTGACGACCAGGAAAGTCAGGCCGCGCAGGATCCAGTCGGACCAGGCGCCGGTGATTAGGCCGCCGCCGAGCGCGAGCACCACGGCCGCGCCGGTGACGGCGGGCGTGTAGACGCGGGCAAAGCGCGTGATGAAGTTCTCGGTACGCGCCTTCTTTTCGCTGGCGTTTTCTACGAGCTCCAGGACGCGCGCGACAGTGGACTCGCCAAATGGCTTGGTGGTGCGCACGTGGATGAGCCCCGTCATGTTGATGCAGCCGCTGATGATATCGTCGCCGGACTTGGCGGGGCGGGGGACTGACTCGCCCGTGAGCGCGGCGGTGTCGAGTTGCGTCTCGCCCTCGACGATGACGCCGTCGATGGGCACGCGCTCACCGGGCTTGACCACGATCACGGTGCCGACGGCGATGTCATCGGGGAAGACCTGCTCGAGTGTGCCGTCGGGCTGCTCGACGTTAGCGTAGTCGGGCGCGATGTCCATCATGGCGCTGATCGATTTACGGCTCTTGCCCACGGCGTATGCCTGGAACAGCTCGCCGACCTGGTAGAACAGCATGACGGCGGCGCCTTCGGCCATGTGCGGGTCGGTATCGGGGAAGAGCACCATGGCAAACGCGCCGATGGTCGCGACGGCCATGAGGAAGCTCTCGTCGAACGCCTTGCCGCGGCGGATGTTGTTGTATGCCTTTTGGAGCACGTCGTAGCCGGCAATCAAAAAAGGCACGAGGAACAGTGCGAAGCTGGCGTAGATGTCGCCCGGGGTGCCGAATGCGGCAGTGAGGGTGCCGAGCTCATCGAGGGCGTACACCACGGCAAAAATGCCCAGCGCTACCAGGATGCGGTTGCGCTTATGCTCGAGTGACTCTTTTTTCTTGCGCTTCTTCTTTTTCTTCTTGGGGTCGGCGGTGGCCATGACTCGTATCCTCCCATTTGAATGTATGAACACTCGCTCATATAATTTCGCGAGCAAAGGCCACGGCAAGCGCGGCCTTGCGGGTTGGCGTAAACCTGGGCTAGAGAATTATCTCGCAGTCCGGCTCGGCGTCGGCCGTAAACTCTACAACGCGGTTGAGCACCTCGTCGAACTCGGCGTCATCGGCCTCGAGCGTCAACTTCTGGGTCATAAAGTTGACGGACACGGACTTGACGCCCTCGAGCTTGGCCAGCTCGTCCTGAAGTTCACGCGCGCAGTTGGCGCAGTCGATCTCGTCGAGTTTAAACTGCTTTTTCATGGTGGGTTCCTTTCTCTGTATTTGCGGCTTGGGTGCAGGCCGCGCTGGTACCGTGGTTGGTCGCTATTCGCAGATGTGGCTCATGCCTTGGTTGAGCATGGTGTAGACGTGGTCGTCGGCGAGCGAGTAGAGGATATTGCGCCCGTCGCGCCGGAATTTAACCAGGTGCGACTGCTTGAGTGTGCGCAGCTGGTGCGACACCGCGGACTGCGAGGTTTCGGTCGCTTCGGCGATGTCTGCCACGCAGAGCTCGCGGCCCATGAGGGCATAGAGGATCTTGATGCGCGTGGTGTCGCTGAAGACCTTGAACAGGTCGGCGAGGTCGTAGAGAAGCTCCTCGTCGGGAAGGTCCTCGGGCGAGCAGGTGGTCGGGATCGCGGGTTCGGTGGCCTCGATGTCGAGTTTCGTTTCATCAACGCGGATGCTCATTGCAATATCCTTTCATATGAACATACGCTCAAATAACTTACTTCCGATTATATGAGCGTATGTTCATATGTCAATAACGTTTAAGTAATTCATCGCACAAAATGATGGGGAATAGTGGACGAGATCCCGGACTGAGCGTTTTTTGATAGTCGATGCCAAGGTAGGTACCCTCGTGCCGTGCAAAAAATGGAGTATTCTGCAACTATAGGGGGTCCGCTAATTTATTGCAGGTCATATAATGCAGTTCAAGAGTTATCTTAGGGTGTTAATCCGATGAGTTCTTCCTCAAATGTTGCCTAACGCACTCACGCAAGAGTGATTTCGCTTCACATTTGGATCCACTCGAGGGTGATAGACACCCGACCCTGCTGAATACTCGCAATTTTGCACGTCGCTAGGGTACCCACCTTGTTAGCCGGCCTAGTCTCCGGCCCCGAAGATCCTGCCCTCGGGCGCGAGGCTGCTTGTTTGGGCAAATGATGGGCTGTCGGATTCGACAGTCTGCATGTCATCGATTGCCGGAACTTCATTAATTGTCGGGTCATCCAGCGTGATGCCTTCGAGCGTTGCTTTTTCGAGGTCGATTCGTTGACGCTCTTTGGAATCCTGGCGAAGCTGCTTCTGAATTCGCTTTTTCTCTTTTATAAACCTTCTGAGAACAAACTGTCTCAGGTCCTCTTGCATGATTTGAAAGTCTTTTGGTAGACGCGAGGGGCGTACGCCCTCTTTCCGCTGGATTGCTTCCATGACCCTAACGAAAGAGCTGGCATGCATAAAGGAATAACGGCTGACGGTGATGATTCCGTATCCCATGGACGCAAGCGCATTCTTGCGCTCCTCATCGATGGCGCGGTCTTCTTCCGCGTCATGATAAAAGCCGTTGTATTCAATGTCTGTGCGAGATTTCTTTAGATACGCATCCATAAAGAACTTTTTGCGTCTCGTGAGATTCTTTGCGGCAGTGGTGACCTGCACCTCGTAATCGGTCTCAATTCCCTTAATACCAAGCCCTCCTTCACTTTTGGGCAGCGTTAGCATCATGACAAATGCCGTTTCCATGGGAGACCGGCATCCGTCGCGCACACATTGGATCGCCTTTCGGGCAAGGGCCAGACCGTCGCATCTGGTAATGGAATTAAAGAACTGCTTTAACCTCTCGGTCGAGGTGAGCGCGAAACGCTCGGTATAGGAGGTGGAAGAGTCGGTTCCAAGGGAATAAGCGCCGCACAGTTCAAAGTAGTACTCCACTAGTTCGTGAAAAGAAAGATAGGTGGCGGCCTGAAGTGCGCAAAGCTCAACGCCAACAATGAAGATGCCATCTTTGAGCTCTATAAAGCGTGAGTTCGAGAATCGTTTTGAAGAAACGTGGCATTGACAGTTCATTGCATAGCGCGCGTTCCTGCGATGAAACACCATTACCTCGAGGGAATCATTTGCGTCGAGGGAAACATCATGTTTGGTGAGCCATTCTGCGGCTGCGTCAAGGAGCGTTCCGGTGGGACATGATCCGTAAATCGCGGCAGGGTTACAGGACTCGATGCCTTTCGCAGACACCGAATGCGCGGCCTGGTAGACCGCTTTTGCAGTGGTATGTGACAATACGATACTCATGGTATATATCGTGTCAGCTAATGCCGTGTTGATGGCGCTGAGTGGAAAAGCCGTTTTAGAGGTCTAACCAAATGCTGTCCAAAAGCTTGACGCAATTATGGGTTGGTATGCCATAAATAAACGTTTTCGCAGCTCGGCTATAGCATAGAAATACTCAATTGCTGCACATTTGATATCGATGCATCACCATCCGACAACGAATTGCGTGTCGGGAATTGGCCGAAATCGTTCAAAATGAGGGTTCAGAATTTGTGATGGCAGATCTATCTGTGGAACGTAGGGCGGCCCCGCTGCGGGGTTTCCCGCTGCGAGGCCGCTCGTGATCTATGCCGGAGTTTGTCGTAGACGTTTCTACTTGGCAAACAGGTTCTTGAGGTTGAACTCGGCCTGAACCGTGCGGAGCATGAGGTCGGTGTCGTCCAGGCCCAGATGCTGCTCGTTGGCGTCGGCGGCGAGGGTTCCACGGCGGCGCGCCCAGTTCTCGAGCGCAGCGGGGGCGGACTCGCGGGGGAGCGAGCGCACGTCGGCGTCCAAGCTGCGGCAAATCTGGCGCGAGTCGATGACGATAATCTTACCCGCGCGGCGTGCCTCGGCGTAGCCGTCCAGGTGGATCTTGAACCAGCTGTCCTCAAAGGCGGCGTTGTGTGCCATGTACGGGTACTTCTTCATAAGCTTGAGCAGCTGCTTTTGCAGCTCTTTGTTCTCGCGGAAGGGCGTTTTGCCGTCGATGTCGTCCCAGGTGATGTGGTGGATATTCGACAGCGGCACATCCTCGCCGCGGTAGATATCGGGCAGGCCGCAGTAGTGCGCCTCGGCGTCATGCGGCACGGCGTCGCTGGTGAGATCCATGATCTCCCAGCCGACGTTGATGATGTAGCCGCGCTCGGGTGCACGGCCGGTGGTCTCGATGTCGATGCCGAGCACCGTGCCCTGGATAGGCTTGCGGGCGTACGCCACGCCGAGCGCGTCGCGGTCGCCGCGGATCTCGCGCATGACGGACGCGGCGGTGCGCTTTTGCATCTTGCCGATGGCGGCGCAGGTGTCGGCATCGGACAGACCGCGCGAAAGCGTCGCGGGCGTCACGTTGCGTAGACGCGCCTCGCCGATCTGGTCGCACAGGTCGCGGTTGCGGTCGGCCAGGTCGCGCACGGTGGCAAAGTCGAAGCCGGGGTCGCCCTCAGCGGTAAAGTACTCGGTTTCGAGCACCTTGAGGGCCTCTTCGCCCTTCTGGCGCTCGGACTCCATGGCACCGTGATCGCCATAGATAAACATGGGGATAAACGGCTGGCGCTCGTATTCGAGTGCTTGCGAAACGTTCATAGGCTGCTCCTTGGACGGGCCGCGTCGCGCGGCTCGGGGTTACTGAGTTGTGGCGAGATGATAGTTTACCATGGGCAACTATTGGCACCGCGCTCGGGACAACTACAATACCCTAGTTGACCGCTAGGACTTTTACAATGCTGCCGAAAGACACGAAAGGTTCCATCCGTCATGGATTTACTGATAGATATTCTGCTCGATGCCGGCAAAGACACGCTCTCGCTGGTGCCGTTTTTGTTGGTGACGTACCTTGCGCTCGAGACGCTCGAGCATGTTGCGGGCAACCGCGTTAACGGCGCCATCAAGCGCGCTGGCGCTGCGGGCCCCGTGGTTGGCTCGTTGCTGGGCATGGTGCCGCAGTGCGGCTTTTCGGCAATGGCGGCCACGCTGTACGCCGGTCGCGTCGCGACGCTGGGTACCCTGGTGGCGGTGTTCCTTTCGACCTCCGATGAGATGCTGCCGCTGTTGCTCGCCGAGCAGGTGCCCGTGCAGACCATGGCGATGCTTTTGGCTTCGAAGGCACTGATCGCGCTGGTCACGGGCTTTATCGTGGACGCCGCCATTCGCGGCCTGCGTCGTAACGCTCGCGCGCATGCGGCGATTCGCCGTACCGTGCTGGGAACCGTGGCCAACCCGGCCCACGTGAACTGCGCGCACGACGACCACACTGGCGGTGACATCATCGACGAGGTGGCCGAGGCGGGCGTGAGCGCCGATCACATCCATGAGCTGTGCGAGCGCGACCATTGCGGTTGCGATGAAGACGAGGACGAGCACGACCACGGACATGGCCACGATCACGGTCATGAGGGCGAGCATGAACACCATGATGGCCACGGTCACTCCCACTCCCACGAAGGGACGCCTGTCCTGTCGATCATACGCAGCGCGATTTCGCACACCGTGCAGGTATCGGTATTCATTTTTCTGGTGACGCTGATTCTGGTCGCCGTACTCGAGACCTTCGGCGAGTCCGCGATCGAGCAGTTCCTGCGTGGCAACGAGACGCTCGCCGTCCTGGGTTCGGCGCTTGTCGGCCTGATTCCCAACTGCTCGGCCAGCGTCGTCATCACACAACTGTACCTGGAAGGCGCGCTGCAGCTGGCCCCGATGCTCGCCGGCACGCTCATCTCTGCTGGTGTGGGCTACCTGGTGCTGTTCCGCACCAACCGCAGCGCCCGCGAAAACGTCCTGTTCCTGATCATGATGTACGTCATCGGTGCCGGCTGGGGCCTCATCCTATCCGCCGTTGGCCTTTAAGTAGATTATTGGGACATGTCTTACGATCTACCCCTGTGACCAGGGCATTCCCCGCTGCCAAAACAAAAAGGTAGATTTTTAGGCACGTCCCAAAAATCTACCTTGGTTAGCGCAGCAGCTCGGTGAGGTTTCGCTTAAAACGAGCGCGGTCTTCGCTGGTAAATGCCGCCGGTCCGCGAGTGCGTCCGCCGGCGCGGCGCACCTTCTTTTCCTCGTGGCGAATAAACAGTTGCATGTCGATGGTCGCCTTGTCGTAGACGCGCCCGCGCACACCGATTGCGGCGGCATCGCGGCCGAGCACCATGCTCGCCAAGCCAATGTCCTGCGTCACGACTACGTCGCCCGCCTGCAGGCGTTCGACAATGGCAAAGTCGGCGCTGTCGGCGCCCACGCTCACATCGAGCGTCGTGACCCAAAAGCCGCGTCGCGCGTGCTCGGCATCACGCGGGTCGTCGCGGCGAATGTGCCGTTCCAGGTTTTGCGTGCTGTTGCCGGCGATAACAACGGCGACGCCCGCCCGCCGCGCGCAATCAATCGACTCGCGCGTGACCGGGCAGGCGTCGGCATCAATAAAGAGCGTTCGCGGCATCTAGTGAGCCAGTTTGCCAAATTGAATAGCGCGAACAATCAGCGTAACGCCAAACACCAGCAGCGCGGCGCCGCTAAAGATAACGAGCATCTTGGCCGACCACAGCGGATAGATAAACACGAACATGCCGGCGATGATGGAGAGTGCGCCGCTCAGGATAGCGAGGGCGCGGTTGGACGAAAGCTCGGACTCCAGAATGGACATGACACCTTCGACAATCCAGCCAAAGCCGGCCACGATAACCACCATCGTGGTGAGCGTCGTGGTCGAGAAGGCCTGGTTGCGCAGGATTATGACGCCGCCCAAGATAATGAGTAGGTTGGAGATGATGCTCGTCACGCGCCAGCCGGTGGGCAGCAGCGGCTCAAAAATGGCAGTGAACAGCCTAATGGCAGCAGTGATTACAAAGTAAAAACCCAGGACAGTCGTCAAAAAGACGAGGGACTTGGCGGGTGCAAAAAGCAGCGCGATACCAGCAATGAGCGCTAAGACGCCCGTGATGGCGTAGATCCAGCGTACGGCCTTGACGGCTTTGCCCGCCATGCTTTTCTCGTCAAATCCAAACTGGCTCGATTTTTGGTCATCGTTCTTAAAGATGCCCATAATGTCTCCTTTCCGTGCGGCGTAAGCCTTGATCGTTACGACCAGTATCGCCTAAAGGCACTGGCGTATGGGTCGGGGAGGGTGAAACGTAACCCAAAGGCCCCGAATTGTTTCCGTTGTTCCCCACGTCGCGATTTTCTATTCAACAGGTGTAGAACATTGCGGCCCTGTTCGTTATTGCCTACGTTTTAGGTTAGATTTTCCTAAGGACAATTGGCTTGTATTGGGGGTCCCTATGAACGAAGCAGTTCCCGAGGCACCGTCGAGTGTCGAATCGATGGCAAAGCAAGGTTGCGAAAAGCTCGGCTTGAACGCGTTTGATGCGTTGGTTCGCCGCGCCCGTACGTGCCGTCGCTTTGACGAGTCCATGCGCGTGCCGCGTGAGTTTTTGCTCGAGCTGGCAGAGCTGGCTCACCTGACTCCCTGTGGTGCCAATGCTCAGCGTCTGCGTTTTCATGTGGTGAGCGGTGCCGTGGATTGCGCGCGCGTATTTGATGAGCTTGCATGGGCCGGCGCGCTTAAGGATTGGCCGGGTCCTGCCGAGGGCGAGCGCCCGACCGGCTACATCGCGATTTTGGCCGAGCGCGCCGTTCCGGGCAAGCCTGCCGCTCCCATTACCGAGGTCGACACGGGCATTGCCGCGCAGACGATGATGCTTGCCGCCCGTAGCGCCACGCCCGAGGTGGCAGCCTGTATGTTCAAGGTCTTTACGCCCCGCGCGATCGATGCCATGGGGCTCGATAACGACAATTATGAGCTCAAGCTGATCATGGCGTTTGGCGTTCCGGCCGAGACACAGGTGATCGATGCGATCGATTCCAACCCCGACGGCTCCATCAATTATTGGCGCGACGAGGCGCAGGTGCACCACGTACCCAAGCGTTCGCTCGCCGACGTGCTGGTGTAGTTGAGTGTCACCGCGGTGTGATCCGGCGGTAAACCACCACAAAGGTGCCTGTCCCCTTTGTGGTGGTACGAGGGGAGGGTGTGTGGCAGATCTGTATTTGGTTCGGCATGGGCAGACTGAGCTCAATGTGCAGAGCATTTTGCAGGGCTGGCACGATTCGTCGCTTACGGCGCGCGGGCGCGAGCAGGCGCTGACGGCGCGTACGGCGTTTGCGGCGCGTGGCGTGGCCTTTGATCATGTGTATTCCTCGCCGTTGGGCCGGGCGCGGCATACGGCCGAGCTTATCGTTGGCGAGGGCCGTTCCATAGAGCTGGTCGATGACCTGCGTGAGTGGCATTTTGGCTCGCTGGAGGGCACATCAAATCGCGAGATGCCGCCGCAGCCCTGGGGTGATTATCCGGTTGCCTTTGGTGGCGAGTCGGAAAGTGAGCTTCAGTCGCGCATGGTTGCGGCGCTGTCCCGCATCATGGCCAGGCCGCAGCACGACTGCGTGCTGGCGGTTTCCCACGGCTCAGCCTGCCAGGAGTTTCTTGAGTATGTGACTGGCGAGGGGGAGCTACCCGACAACGGCGCCGTGCTTCATTTTGGCTATTGCGACGGGGCGTTTTCGCTCTTGGGTTGGTAACGAACGAAAGGACCCCTATGAATAAAGATCTGTATCTGGTCCGTCATGGACAGACGATATTCAACCTCAAGCGTATCATTCAGGGGTGGAGTGACTCGCCGCTTACGCAGTTGGGCTGCGACCAGGCGGCGCGCGCCGGCATGTTTTTACGTGCGCGCGGCAGTTTTTACGTGCGCGCGGCATTGAGCCCGATCATGCCTACACCTCCACGCTTCATCGCACCGAGCAGACTATCGCCAACTTGTGGCCGGGCTTGGCGTACGAGCGCCTGGACGGCCTGCGTGAGTGGTTCTTTGGTGACTTTGAGGCCGAGCGCGTGATGCTCATGCCCGAGCGCCCGTGGCGCGACTTCTATCGCCAGTTTGGCGGCGAGGGCCAGATGCAGGTGCGCGAGCGCATGGTGGCGACGCTGACCGAGCTTATGCAGCGTCCGGACCATACGTGCGTGCTCGCGGTAAGCCATGGCTCGGCCATCAAGGAGTTCATGGACCACGTGAGGGGTGCGGCGGCCGACGAGCGCGATCGCGTGCCGGGCAACTGCTCGGTGCTGCACTTTGCGTTTGACGACGAATCCGACACGTTTGAGCTGATTGAGATTTTTACGCAGGAGGATTACGCACGCGAGCTGGGCCTTGAACCGCTTGTGGCTACTGCAGGTCCGCAGCGCGGATAACGCGAGCGTGGCGGCTCGGGTCGCCGGCATAACTTCTCGACGCAAAAGGGGCGGAGATGCATGCACCTGCTGCATCTCCGCCCCCTGTTTGTTGAGCTGCCGATTTTTGTGCCGGGCGGTTTGGTCTTGCTAGAACCGTGCGACCTGGTGCGTGAGCAGACCCGTCGGAACCTGCGGCACGCCGCCGCTGACCTGCGCGGCGGGGAAGAGTACAGCTACGGCAAAGTTGAACGGCTCTTTGCCCGTGTAGGTGCCGGCGGCACGGGCATCGTCGGTCAGGAGCTGTGATGCCCCGACCAGCGCGGCAGCGTAGGTAGGGTCGTCGACCAGTGCTGGCTCCGGTGCTTGGTCGAGCATAGCGCGGATGGCCCCGACGGCGTCCTCGCGCTTGACCTCCCACGCGCGGTGCGTAATGCCCGCGGGGTCGGTGACGGCGTAGAGCGACGCGCCCTCTTTGGCGGCGCCCAGGATGATATCCATGACGGGTGAGGCCTCGTAGGCGAGCGACACGGGACGAGGCTGAACTTTGAGTTCGGCGATCGCGTGCGCAGCGGCGGCCACGTCAGCGCTGGCAACGCCCTTGCCGCCCACAAGTACACTCGTCGGGCAGATCGCCACGACACCTGTTACGCGCCCCGGCTCGCCCGAGCATTCGTACACGTAATACGCCGCACCCGGGTCCTTGAGCATCAGGCCATCGGCAATGGCTCCGCGCAGAGCATCGTTGCCGCTCAGGATGCTGCCCATTGCAGGCAGCGCCTCGAGCACGCGGTCCTGAACCGGGCGGATGCAGGGAAACGGAAGTGCTTTCATGGGCGGTCCTAACGCACGAGTCGGTTTGTTCGCGGCTTATTATGCCCCAACTTGGCCGCTCGCGTCCCAGAGCACGTTATCGGCGAGCGCGATCAGCACCTGCTGACAACGAACGATATCGGCATGGGGCACATATTCGTTGGGCTTGTGCGCGAGCGCGAGCGACCCGGGACCGTAGCTCATGCAATTGCGGTTACCTGTCTTGCCGGCAATGACAGCGGTGTCGGTGTAGCCGGTAAAGAAGCCGACGGTTGTGTCCGCCCCCGTCACGTCATCGGCGACACGCTTGAGCGCGGCTAGAAGAGGAGAGCTTGGATCGC
>CATYUU010000010.1:0-46673 GCA_958413455.1 uncultured Collinsella sp.
TCACCGTCCCGGCCTACTTCAACGACGCCCAGCGTCAGGCCACCAAGGACGCCGGTAAGATCGCCGGCCTCAACGTCAAGCGTATCGTCAACGAGCCGACCGCTGCCGCTCTTGCCTATGGCCTGGACAAGCAGGGCACCGACCAGCGCATCCTGGTCTTCGACCTGGGCGGCGGCACCTTCGACGTCTCCATCCTCGACCTCGCCGACGGCGTGTTTGAGGTTCTGTCTACCTCGGGCGACAACCACCTGGGCGGCGACGACTGGGATCAGCGCGTCATCGACTGGATGGCCGATAAGTTCCAGCAGGAAAACGGTGTCGACCTGCGTCAGGACCCCATGGCCCTGCAGCGTCTGAAGGAGGCCGCCGAGAACGCCAAGAAGGAGCTCTCCGCCGCCCAGCAGACCACCATCAACCTGCCGTTCATCACCATGAACCAGTCCGGCCCGCTGCACCTCAACTACACGCTGACCCGCGCCGAGTTCGAGAAGATCACCCGCGACCTGCTCGAGCGCTGCAAGCAGCCTGTCACCAACGCCCTGCGCGACGCCAAGCTTAAGCTCTCCGATTTGACCGAGGTCATCCTCGTCGGCGGCTCCACTCGTATGCCCGCCGTCCAGGAGCTCGTCAAGACCATGACCGGCAAGCAGCCCAACATGTCCGTGAACCCCGACGAGGTCGTTGCCGACGGCGCTGCCGTCCAGGGCGGCGTGCTCACCGGCGACGTCGAGGGCATCCTGCTGCTCGACGTTACCCCGCTGTCGCTGGGCGTCGAGACCATGGGCGGCATCATGACCAAGATGATCGACCGCAACACCACGATCCCGACCTCCAAGACCGAGGTCTACTCCACCGCTGCCGACAACCAGACCAGCGTCGAGATCAACGTGCTCCAGGGCGAGCGCGAGCTTGCCCGCGACAACAAGTCGCTCGGTAAGTTCCAGCTGACCGGCATCCCGGCTGCCCGCCGCGGCGTGCCGCAGATCGAGGTCACCTTCGACATCGACGCCAACGGTATCGTCAAGGTCTCCGCTAAGGACAAGGGCACCGGCAAGGAGCAGCAGATCACCATTTCCGGTTCCACCGCTCTGTCCGACGACGAAGTCGATCGTATGGTCAAGGACGCCGAGGCTCATGCCGAGGAGGACAAGAAGCAGAAGGAAGAGGTCGAGGTCCGCAACCAGACCGACAGCCTGTGCTACTCCACCGAGCAGACCCTCAACGAGCTGGGCGACAAGGTTTCCGCCGACGTGAAGTCCAAGGCCGAGGCCGCTATCGCCGACGCCAAGAAGGCGCTCGAGGGCTCTGACGTCGAGGCCATCAAGGCTGCCGGCGAGTCCCTGCAGTCTGTGGCCTACGAGCTGGCCCAGGTTGTCTACGCCGACGCTCAGCAGCAGACTGACGGTGCCGCCGGTGCCCAGCCTGCCGACGATGACGTTGTCGACGCCGACTACGAGGTTGTGGACGACGAGGACAAGTAATCATGTCCGCCCGTAAAGCTCGCACGGAGGCGGCTGCCACTGGCGCCGCCCCCGTTGACTCTGAGGAGAAGGACGTGAAGATTCCCGTAGAGGCCGCAGACGATACCGAGGCCAACGAGGCCGAGGCCGCCGAGGCTGCCGAGAACCAGGTAGAGGATTCCAACAAGGAGGCGACGATGACCGAGGACGAGATGGTGGAAGCTGCTATCCGCGCCGGTGAGGAAGCCGCCGACAACGACTTTAAGCTCAAGTTCGAGCAGGCCCAAAAGGAGCTCGCCGACGTGCGCAATGAGCTCGATGCTGCGGCAGAGGCTCAGAAGGCCGCCGAGGACAAGGCAAAGGACGCCACTGAGCGTACCGCCCGTCTTCAGGCCGACTGGGAGAACTTCCGTCGCCGCACCGCCAATGAGCGTATCGCCGAGCGCGAGCGCGCGACCGAGAAGCTCGTCACCGCGCTGCTGCCGGTGGTCGACGATATCGAGCGTGCGATCGACCATGCCCGCAGCCAGGAGCTTGCCGACGACTTTAAGCAGTTCGTCGACGGCGTCGACGCGGTGCATGCCAAGCTGCTCGATGTGTTTGCGCACGAGGGCGTTGAGCCCATCGACCCCAAGGGCGAGGCGTTCGATCCGCTCGAGCACCAGGCCGTGGGTCGCGTCGAGGACGCGTCGCAGTACGACGAGACCGTCAACGACGTGTACCAGAAGGGCTACCGCATGGCGGACCGCATCCTGCGTTCCGCGATGGTGACGGTGACCTACGGTGGCGAGAAGCGCCCCGCACCGGAGCCCGACGCGGCGCCCGAGGATGCTGCGGCCGATACGGCCGAGAGCACCGAGGAGTAATTGAGAAGGGCCCCGGGGCAACACCCGGGGCCCTTTCTGGCCTAGTGCCATATGAAAGCATGAGCCGCCGCCCGCTGGGCGGCGGATGAAACAGGAGAGGAGCTACGATGGCTGCAGGCAAAACCTTCTATGACATCCTGGGCGTATCCAAGAGCGCCTCCGATAAAGAGATCAAGAGCGCGTTTCGCAAGCTCGCGCAAAAATATCACCCCGATGCCGGCGGCGACGAGGCCAAGTTTAAGGAGATCAGCGAGGCCTACGAAACGCTTTCGGACGAGAAGAAGCGCAAAGAGTACGACCAGATGCTCATGTTTGGCGGCATGCCGGGCGCAGGCGGCGCGTATGGCGGCGGCTACGGTGCCGGCGCGGGCGCCAGCGGCTGGGGCGACATCTTCGACAGCATCTTTAGCGGCAACGGCGCCTGGGGCAGCGATTGGGGCTCGGGCTTTGCCGGGGCTGCGGGCGCTGCCGGTGCCGGCGCGGGTCGCAGCCGCGCTCGCAAGGGCGGCGACCTGTCGCTGACCGTCGATGTGACGGCTGAGGACGCGTTCCGCGGCGTGACGCACAAGGTCACTTACCGCATTCCCTCGACGGGCGAGCAGCAGACCATTACGGTCTCGGTCCCCGCGGGCGCGGTCGACGGCGGCAAGCTACGCTACAAGCGTCGCGGCGAGTACGGCGTTGCGGGTGGCGAGCGCGGCGACCTGGTCGTGACCACGCATGTGGAGGAGCACCCGCTGTTTAAGCGCAAAGGTGCCGACGTGACCATGGAGGTACCGGTCTCGGTCTTCGAGGCGGCGCTCGGCTGCACGGTGGACGTGCCGACGCCCGGTGGTGCGACGGTTCGTCTGAAGGTGCCCGCGGGTACCCAGACGGGCAAGAAGTTCCGCTTTAAGGAGATGGGCGCGCCCGACGTTAAGCATCGCGGGCGCACCGGTGCGCTGCTTGTCGAGATCAAGGTGCAGGTTCCCACGAACCTGTCCGATGACGAGCGCGATGCCATGACCAAGCTGCGCGAGGCCGACACGCGCGACTACCGCGAGAAGGTCAACCGTTACAAGGCGACGTACTAGGGCGGTCGCGGCGCACGCCCACGCCCGCGGGCTTATGATGGACGATAACGAGACGGAAAGGGGTCAGGTAGCATGGCCGAGGACAATAGGAACAAACCGCTGTACATGATTAGCGTGGCGGCCGAGCTGACCGGTATGCATCCGCAGACTCTGCGCGTCTACGAGTCCAAGGGCCTGGTGAACCCCCAGCGCTCGGGCGGCAACACGCGTCTGTATTCGCGTGCCGATATCGAGCGCTTGGAGCTCATCAACCAGCTGACCGACGAGGGCATCAACCTTGCCGGCGTGGTGCGTATTCTCGATATGAAGGAGCGTGCTGAGGAGCGCGAGCGCGAGAACGAAAAGCTCCGTGCCCGCGTGCGCCAGCTCGAGGACGAGCTGCACGAGTACAAGATGCAGAAGAAGATCACCGCCCTGGCCCCGCGCGACGGCTCGGTTAACCCCGAACAGGTCATGCGCAAACTTTTGGGCGCAGGCGGGGATCTCTAGGTTACGCCGTTCTGCCGAACGGCGTAACGGCTCGACGCTGCGCGACGTCCAGAGCGACAATTTGTCATTCAAAAGGCAAGGCATGACCAGAAGGTCTATGCCTTGCCTTTTTCATGCCAACTTGTTCGCTCTGGACGTCGCTCGCTGTCCGTCCTCTACCTGCGGCGTTGCCTTGCTCCGGATGCGGTGGTCATTGGGGACGTTCTTAAATGACTAGTTAAAGGGGACATTCTTGTGGCACTTGGCACTTGGGGACGTTCCTTTTGTGCCGGCACTTTGGGACACTCCTTGTTAGGAGAGTGATGCAAGGGGCTCGTCCTTTACTTTACCGAGATAAAGTGAACGTGCAGATTCGTAACCCACTCGCAACCGTTCTATGGCACGATATTGAACGAATGTATGCTATGCGCCCAAATCTTTTGGGCAGAGTGGGAGACAGTATGGTCAAGCTGTACGAGGACGGCATCTACCTGCGTAACGGCAGCGAGGTTGTGCCTGAGGCCGAGGCTGCCGAGCGCGGTATTACGCAGACGCCCGAGGATGCCAAGCGCGGCACCATCGCGTATTCGATCCTTCAGGCACACAATACGTCCGGCGACCCCGAGACGCTCAAGATTCGCTTCGATGCCATGGCGAGCCACGACATCACCTTTGTCGGCATCATCCAGACGGCGCGCGCCTCGGGCATGGAGCAGTTCCCGCTGCCCTACGTGCTCACCAACTGCCACAACTCGCTGTGCGCCGTGGGCGGCACCATCAACGAGGACGACCACGTCTTTGGCCTCTCGGCTGCCAAAAAGTACGGCGGCATCTTCGTTCCGCCCCATATCGCGGTCATCCATTCCTTTATGCGTGAGAACTTCGCCGGCTGCGGCAAGATGATCTTGGGTTCCGACTCGCACACCCGCTACGGCGCCCTGGGCACCATGGCCGTGGGCGAGGGTGGTGGCGAGCTGGCAAAGCAGCTGCTGCGCGACACCTACGATGTCGCCTATCCCGGCGTCGTGGCCATCTACCTCACGGGCGCCCCGCGCCCCGGCGTTGGCCCGCACGATGTGGCGCTCGCCATCATCCGTGCCGTCTTTGCCAAGGGTTACGTCAAGAACAAAGTCATGGAGTTCGTGGGCCCCGGCATCGCGAGCATGACGACCGACTACCGCAACGGCGTTGACGTCATGACCACCGAGACCACCTGCCTGTCGAGCATCTGGGCTACCGACGAGGATACGCACGCGTTTTTGACCATGCACGGCCGCGGCGACGACTACCGCGAACTCAAGCCCGCCGATGTCGCCTACTACGACGGCTGCGTCGAGGTCGACCTGTCGAGCATCAAGCCCATGATCGCGCTGCCGTTCCATCCTTCCAACGGCTTTGAGATCGACGAGCTCAACGAGAACCTCGAGGACATCCTGCACGAGGTGGAACTCGAGGCCGCCAAGATCGGCGAGGGCAAGACGCACTTTAGCCTGCTCGACAAGATCGTCGACGGCAAACTGCGCGTGCAGCAGGGCGTTATCGCCGGCTGCTCGGGCGGCAACTACGACTCCGTGGTCCAGGCTGCCCGCGTGCTCAAGGGCGCCAACACCGGCTGCGGCGAGTTCTCGCTGTCGGTCTATCCTACAAGCCAGCCCGTGGCGCTCGAACTTACGCGCCGTGGCTATATCTACGACCTCATGGAGGCCGGCGCGATCGTGCGCACGGCGTTCTGCGGTCCGTGCTTTGGCGCCGGCGACACGCCCGCCAACAACGGCCTGTCCATCCGCCACACCACGCGCAACTTCCCCAACCGCGAGGGTTCCAAGCCGGGTAATGGCCAGCTGAGCGCCGTGGCCCTGATGGACGCCCGCTCCATTGCGGCGACGGCTGCCAACGGCGGCATCCTGACGCCGGCGACCGACCTGCCCGAGGAGACTTGGGACGAGGCCTGCGAGTACACCTTTGACGACGCACCGTACAAAAAGCGTGTGTACTGGGGCTTTGGCAAGGCGGAGCCTGCCGACGAGCTTGTCGAGGGTCCCAACATCAAGCCGTGGCCCGCGATGGAGCCTCTCGGCGACGACATCCTGCTCAAGGTGTGCTCCAAGATCATGGATCCGGTCACCACGACCGACGAGCTCATTCCCTCGGGCGAGACGAGCTCCTTCCGCTCCAACCCGCTGGGTCTGGCCGAGTTTACGCTCAGCCGCCGCGACCCTGCCTACGTGGGTCGCTCCAAGGAGGTCGACGCCGTGGAGAAGCGCCGCGTTGCCGGTGAGTCCGCGGGCGATCTGTCCGCGCTCGATGCCGAGCTTGCCGGTGTGTTTGAGGCGTTGGCCGGCGCGGGTGTCGCGGCCGATGCCAGGGCAACCGAGTACGGCTCCATGCTCTACGCCAAGAAGCCGGGCGATGGCTCTGCCCGCGAGCAGGCCGCGAGCTGCCAGCGCGTAATTGGCGGTCTGGCAAACATCGTCCACGAGTACGCCACTAAGCGCTATCGCTCCAACGTGATGAACTGGGGCATGGTGCCCTTCCAGATGGAGGCTGAGCCCAGCTTTGAGGTGGGCGACTACGTCTTTGTGCCGGGTATCCGCGCCGCGCTCGACGGCGACCTGAAGGACATCGCCGCTTACGTGGTTCGCGCCGACGGTACGGTCGAGCAGATTGAGCTCTATATTGCCGATATGACGGCAGAGGAGCGTGCCATCGTCAAGGCCGGCTGCCTGATCAACTACAACAAGTTCAAGGCCGCTGCCGAGTAACCCTGCTGTACGCCCCGGCCACACCTTTCCCTCGTGCTCACGCGCTTCGCGAGGGTCGCCCGAGGGAAAGGTGTGGCCGGGGCTACCGCGACGTTTTCGTTGGGTCTTGAGGGACGCTAATAAATAGACTTGCTTGATGCCGCCTCTGTTAATGGGGCGGCTTCTTTTTGTCGAAAACCACCACGAAGGGGCAGGCGCCTTTGTGGTGGTCCGCGGTTTGTCTCGTTCTGTAACAGGTAGACCCTTATTTGCCGAGTAGTTATTACAGATTTAGATAAACGGGAACTGCTGAACATTTCGTCTCGATCTGTAACATCTGAGGTCCAAAACGGCAGCTAGATGTTACAGATCGAGATGGTGAACGCCGGGGCCGAAGATCATCACAAAGGCTCCTGTCCCCTTTGTGGTGGTGGGGGCGAGCTCGATGTTGCCGTGCTCGTTGAACGACATTCTAATGAGCGTCTCTACAGAATTTCATCCGGGCTGGCGGGTTTGGTTGTTTTGGGGATGCCGAGTTTGGATGACGCGAAATCGTCAACATTGTCCTTAATTCCGTCTTTGGTGTAGACAGTGACCATATAGGTGCTGTGTCCGAATTCGCCCTTGTCGCGTGTTGCCCAGGCATCCCAGTAGGCGGCCCTGTTTCGCCCTTTGATTTTTCCGACACGGCGGAGTTCTGTTCGCTTTAATTTCTGGTTGCTATAGATGGTTCGACCGGCCTCCTCGGTGAGCCCGCACTGTCCAAGCATCTTGTCGAGGACTTGGTTCATGTGGCGCTCATCGGTGTTTGGTGCGTAGTCGTAGGCAAGGCCGATGGAGTCGAGTGGCTGGTCGTCGATTAGATAGTTTAGCGCCTGAGGTCCAAGGCAGAAATAGGGGGAGCATCCGTCGATCTGACCGAGCAACGGTAACTTGGACTGCCAAAGTCCGGTGGGAATTGCATATTCGTAGAACACGCCACGGCAGACAAAGGAGAGCGAGGTGGCACGCGAGCCGGCGTCGATCATCCCGCAAAGATCGAAGGGCGAGGCGATACCAAAAGAAAAGGGCGTGATGACGATAAGGAAGAGCATCACGATGGGTATGGCGAGAATGGCGATGACGTTGCGACCGGTGGAATGAGGCGGCTTCATATGCGCTCCTCGAGACAAAGATCTGTTGAGGATAGGCAGAAATGGATATGTTCAGAGAACAATTCAAGTTTAATCTCATGGCGCGAGATAGTCGACCGTTAGCGTCGAAAACCACCACAAAGGTGCCTGTCCCCTTTGTGGTGGTGAGGAGCGCGCGGCTTCTTTTGGTAATAGTGTTAGCTGGCGGTATCATTAGTGAAGGTGGCGAAGGTTTGCATTGTGGGGTGTTTTGCCGTGAGCCGTTCTGCCCGTATTGGATTGATTGTCTTGGCGCTTGCGATCGCTGTGGTTGGCGCGGGCGCTGTCGGTATGGCATTTCTACCTGCTGCGGTGACGGAGCCGGTAGTCAAGCCTGTGACTCAATCTGTCGAACTTCTGACCGGCGACGACAAGCCCGAGGCCATTACCGTTGATTTTGATGAGCAGCCGGCTGTGCTGGGTATTAGCAATTATCCGCGTATTCAGCTTGGGGCCATGCGCTATACCACGGATACAAGCCTGATCGATAGGGCGTCCGAGCTACTCAAGGGCAAAACCTTTAAGCGCTGGTACGGATATGCGTCCTATCGGGCAAAAGCGAACGACATGGTTGGCGGATGCCACTCTTCCATCGAGCTGGACACTGCAAACGGCGCAAAGTTGTGTGATGTCTCGTACGATCCGGGCTACGAGGGCAATGAGGGTCCGGGCATCTACATCATGGACGGCGATGTCGCCTATGTCATGGAGGGCGACCAGACCGAGCTCAACGATTTTATGGGTCAGTGTATCCAAGATGCCTATAAACAGACCTGCTTGCCTGACCCGCAGACTGCACGCGATAGTGGGTCTGCCCGTACATGGCTGTTCGAGGATGAGATGCTCTGGACCGTCGAATCGGGAAGTATGGGTTCGGCGAAGGAGTAGAGACCGCGACCACCACAAAGGTGCCTGTCCTCTTTGTGGTGGTTTTCGGTCTGTCTCGATCTGTAACATCTTGGCCGCTAAAAGTAGGCCTGGTGTTACAGATTTAGATTTTCGATTCGGGTGTCTTCTGTTTCTCTCAATCTGTAACAGGTAGGGCTCTATTTGCCGAGTAGATGTTACAGATTGAGACAAACGGGTGCCGCTGGTCATTTCATCTCGATCTGTAACATTTAGAGCTATAAACAGCCGCTAGATGTTACAGATTGAGATAGTAAGGGGACGAGGCCGTAGCGGGTGAGCGCACCTGCCCCCTATCTTTCAATCACTCAGAAAATCTTATATATAGAGACTTAGATTTGTGTATAAGATCGCGCAAAGCTGGCAACAATACTTCTCGAACAACGTGAAGCCGCCCCGTAGGGCGGCCGCCCCAAGAGAGGTGATTCCATGAGAATCGATAAGCTAGCAATGACGTCGCGCGAGGCGCTGCAGACCGCCATGAGCACGGCTGCCGATGCGCAGGCCGGCGCGGTGGAGCCGATTCATCTGCTGTCTGCCCTGCTCGGTGCCGGCGAGCGCAATATCTCCGTGATCATCGAGCGCATCGGTGCCGACCCGGCTCAGCTCGCACGCTCCACACAGGATGCCATCGACCACGCGCCCAAGGTTTCGGGCGAGGGCCAGCAGATGGGCCTGTCCAACGAGCTCGTCCGCGTCATCGAAAAGGCCGAGAAGAAGGCCACCAAGATGGGCGACAGCTTTGTGGTGACTGAGCATCTGCTGATGGCGCTTGCCGAGGACAAGGGCGAGGCGGGCCGCGTACTGCGCGACGCCGGCGTCACCAAGGAGCGCATCGAGCAAGTCTACGAGGAGCTGCGTGGCGATGACCGCGTGACGTCTGCCGAGGACAAGACTCAGTTTGAGGCACTGGAGCAGTACGGTCGCAACATCTGCGATCTGGCCCGCGCCGGCAAGCTCGACCCGGTCATCGGCCGTACCGATGAGATTCGCCGCACCATCCAGGTCCTGTCCCGTCGCACCAAGAACAACCCCGTGCTCATCGGTGAGCCGGGCGTCGGCAAAACGGCCATCGTCGAGGGCATCGCCCAGCGTATCGTGGCCGGCGACGTGCCGAGCACCCTGCGCGACCGCGACCTTATCGAGCTCGACATGAGCGCGCTGGTCGCCGGCGCCAAGTACCGCGGCGAGTTCGAGGACCGCTTGAAGGCCGTGCTCAAGGAAGTGCAAAAGTCCGAGGGCAAGGTCATCCTGTTCATCGATGAGCTCCACACCATCGTGGGCGCGGGTGCCACCGAGGGCTCCATGGACGCCGGCAACATCCTCAAGCCGGCGCTCGCCCGTGGCGACCTGCACGCGATCGGCGCGACCACGCTCGACGAATACCGCAAGTACATCGAGAAGGACGCGGCGCTCGCCCGTCGTTTCCAGACCGTTATGGTGAGCGAGTCTACCGTCGAGGACACCATTTCGATCCTGCGTGGTCTGAAGGAGAAGTACGAGATCTTCCACGGTGTGCATATCACCGATAGCGCGCTCGTGGCAGCTGCCGACCTCTCCGATCGCTACATCGCCGACCGCTTCCTGCCCGACAAGGCCATCGATTTGGTCGATGAGGCGGCAAGCCGCCTGCGCATGGAACTCGACAGCATGCCGGTCGAGATCGACGCCACCACGCGTCAGCTCACTCAGCTGCAGATCGAGGAACAGGCGCTCATGAAAGAGACCGATGACGCCTCCAAGGAGCGTCTGGAGGCCCTGCGCCAGGAGATTGCCGAGGTCCAAGAAAAGCTCAACGTGCAAAAGGCCGGCTGGCTCAACCAGAAGAACGCCATCGACCACGTGCAGGAGCTTAAGGGTCAGCTCGACGAGGCCAGAAGCGAAGAGGAGCGCGCGACGCGTAACGGCGACCTGGGCCGTGCGTCCGAGCTGCGCTATTCCGTGATCCCGGGTCTGCAGCAGCAGATTCAGGAGTCCGAGGCTGCGCTCGAGGCGCAAAAGCAGCAGGACGGCGAGGGCCTCAACGAGCAGGTGACCTCCGACGAGATCGCCGAGGTCGTGAGCGCCTGGACCGGCGTGCCCGTCTCCAAGATGATGCAGGGCGAGCTCGACAAGCTGAAGGGCTTGGAGGGCGAGCTGCATAAGCGCGTCATCGGCCAGGACGAGGCCGTCTCTGCCGTCGCCGCGGCCGTGCGCCGCAGCCGGGCGGGTCTCTCCGATCCAGACAAGCCCATCGGCAGCTTCTTCTTCCTGGGTCCCACCGGTGTAGGCAAGACCGAGCTCGCTAAGGCGCTGGCCGAGTGCCTGTTCGATGACGAGCGCGCGCTCGTGCGTATCGACATGTCCGAGTACATGGAGAAGTTCAGCGTCCAGCGTCTGATTGGTGCGCCCCCGGGATACGTGGGCTACGACGAGGGCGGCCAGCTCACCGAGGCCGTGCGCCGTCGCCCGTACTCTGTGATCTTGCTCGACGAGATGGAGAAGGCTCATCCGGATGTCTTTAACGTGCTGTTGCAGGTGCTTGATGACGGTCGTCTGACCGATGGCCAGGGTCGCCAGGTGTCCTTCAAGAACACGATTATCATCATGACGTCCAACGTGGGCTCCAAGGCCATCGCCGACCTGTCCGGTAAGGACGAGGAGGAGATGCGCCATCAGGTCGACGCTGCCATGGCTCAGACCTTCCGCCCCGAGTTCCTCAACCGTATCGACGATATCGTGGTGTTCCATCCGCTCGGTATGGCGCAGATCGAGAAGATCGTCGACATCCAGCTCGCCGACGTCCGCGCGCGTCTGGCCAAGGAGCGCATGACGCTTGCCATCACCCCGGCGGCCAAGCAGATGCTCGCCGTGGGCGGCCTGGACCCGGTCTTTGGCGCCCGTCCGCTCAAGCGTCTGGTTCAGCGCGAGGTCGTGGATGCCATCGCCGCCGCTATCATCGACGGCACGGTGCGCGAGGGCGATCAGGTGACGGTCGATGCCGACAAGGACGGCGGCTTTACCGTCGTGTGCGACAACACGCCGGCGGCCACCTACGAGGTCCCCGACGCCGAGTAGATTTATGGGACATGCCTTAAAATCTGCCAGCCGTCTCTAAACGCCAAGGGCGGCGGATCCAATTGGGTCCGCCGCCCTTTTTCGTGCGACAATCGATAATGTTGAACGGATGCGATGCAAGGAGCTATGCAGATGAAAGACGAGATCAAGACAAGTGCGCCGGCGACCGATGCCGCACCCGCCGCACCCAAGCCTGTGCCTAAGCCGGCACCCAAGCCGCGCGACCCCTACATCCGTGCCGAGAACGAGGACGACGACGGCTACGATCCCTACAGCGATCGCCGCCCCGAGCGCGAGCCAATGTTCGAAGCCGACCCCTGGCGCTGAGTGCCACCCAAAAGGCCACCAATAAGTTGCGGTGAAATAGGGATTGTTTTGCGGTTTGACCAGCAAAAACAGTCCCTATTTCACCGCAACTGCGTTGGGCGGCTGTCTTCGGGTCGGCTAGTCCTGGGCTTTGATGCTCGGCAGGAGAATCTGGGCGAGGTAGTCGGTCTCGAGTTTGGTCGCGGCGTCGGCCTTGCCGTCTTTACCGACCAGGTCGTTTTTGATCTGGCTGTATGTGTAGCGGTTGCCGGTCGTGAGCTCGACAAGCTTAATCGCCGTATCCATGGGGTAGGTCGACACGGGGTTCTGCGTGTGTCCATTAACGGTTTGCGGAATCACGTACGGATAGACAGGGCCGCTGGCGTAGACGGTGTAGCCGTTGCCTAGGCTGACCGTGCCCAAAACCGTATCGCCGTCGTCGGGCGTAAAGGTCTCGCCATCGCGCACCGCGACGAGCGTCACGAGCGGTGTGTTGGTGTCGCCGTCCAGATAAATGCACAGCGTGTTGCCGTTCTGCCAGGTTGCGACCTTGCCATACCACTCAACCGGAATATCGAGCTGATACAGGTTCGTCGCCTTGTGCCGAGCGTCGGCATCGCGGGCGGACTGAGCCTCGCTTGCGCTTACGGCGTTGGCGGCGGCATCGCGGCGCGTAATTGCCGCCTGCTGGAGTATCTTTGCCGCGGCGGCAGAGCTCGCGCCGCCTTCTTCGGCGTACTTGGCGGCGGCATCGATCTGGTCGTCGGTCACCGTGTCGGCTGAGGGCACCTTAAGCTTAAAGGTGGCTTGAGCGCGCAGATCCTGCCCGTCATTCTTGACCGTAACCTGGGCCTTGGTGGTCGGGACGGTGTAGATGGTGCCGTCGGCCGCGATGGGGGAGGCAGCGATGGAGAGCGTGTAATCGCCGGGCAGCAGTTTGATGCCGCGGCCGTGCTCGTCAACATAGAGCGTTTCGCTCACGGAGGAGCCGTCAGAATCCTGACCGCTCACCTGTACGGGAATCTTGGAGCCAGTGGAACAGTCGAGGCCCGCGGCATGCGCGCCAATCTGCACCGACATCATCGTGTGGGCATTGGCGGCGACAGCGGCAGCCTGCTCTTGCTGATATCCGTTCCAGGCAGCATAGCCTGCACCGCCGGCGACGAGCGCGACGGCCACGACACCGGCGACCATCAGATTGCGGCGCTTGGGCGACATCTTGCGATGGCGGACCTCGGCCTCGCGTGCCGAGGGAACGGACGGCAGGGGAATATCGCCCATGGCGATGGTCTCGTCCACGGCAGGAGCGGAGCCCAGGCCGGGAAGCTCGCGGGTCAGCGAATCTTCGGCCGGCAAGCTGTCGAGCAAGATGGTTTCCTCGCTCGTGTCGGATTCGGGCTGGTCGTCGGCCTCGCATTCGGTGTCTTCGTGATCTGCCTCATCTTCGGCAGGCTCAACGTCGTCTGCATCCTGATCATCGGACTGCGCCTCGGCTTCCGACTCATCCTGCACATCAACGCCCGAATCGTCAAACGCAATCTCATCAAGTGAAATCCGGTCTAGGCTCTCCAGGGCTTCGGCACACGCTTCTGCATCTTGGGCCGCATCCTCTTGGCCCATCGTCTCATCATTCATACATCCCCCAAGCTCAATATCGGGACAACACTGTACCCAAAAACGGGACCCCATAGAGCCGCCGCATGATTTGAAATCCGATTTTATATGTGCGCGTGTTTTTGAATAGATGATGATTAGAGACGCAACGACAAAAGCCCCCGGAAAGCGAGTGAAACGCTTTCCGGGGGCTCTGCGAGACATTGGATTGAAAATCTGGCAGGCGGGCCTATGCCCAGGTGCCAACAGCGACCAACATGTTACTCGGCGTGTGCGTAATCCACCTTGGCGCGGCGAGCGGTAGCCTTCTCCCAATCGCTGGTGCCCTCAAAGACATCCTGCTTGTAGGGATTGCGGCCGAGCTTTTTGGCGCGGTGGGCGATGTAGATGATCGCGGCGACGTTGGCGATCAGTGCGGCGATCGAGACCGCGGTAGCGGCGCCGGGGTCGAGCGTGGAGTGGGTCACAAAGATGGACTCCTCCTGGAAGTACGGGAACACCTGGGCAAACATGCACCAAATGGCCAGCGTAAAGGCGCGGTTCTGGATCCAGCCGCCCTTGTTCCAGATAAAGGCGGCGACGGTGGGCGCCAGCAGCAGCGCAAAGCCGCAGAACCAGGAGTGGGTGGGCAGGCAGTTGTAGGTGTAGCAGAAGTTCCAGATATCGTAGGCGATGATGTAGACCCAGGTCATATCGGGCCACAGCATATCGGTCTGATCATCGGAGGCGTAGACGCTCCACCAACCGGTCATGCAGAAGATGTTGATGATACCGGCGATGCCGTTGAACACGTTGTTCCAGCCGGCCAGCTGTGTGGCGCCCTCGGAGGTGACCCAGGTGGACTCGCCCAGGACAAAGAAGTGATAGGCGCTCTCAAAGTCGGACACGACGGCAATCATGATGTTGATGGCGACGATCACAAACGGCCATGCGCGGAACCAATGCGCCTTGCCGATCTTTCCCCACTGGTACTTAATGGCAATGAAGCCCCAGCAACCGGCGAGCGCCGCGTATACCTTGGCGTAGTGGAACCAGCTGTTCTGGTACACATGGGTGGGGTTGGTGAGCGCCCACTCGGCACCCTGCGAAACGCCGATGGCGATGGCGACGCAGTAGATGGTCATGGCGAGCGGAGCCACGCCAAAGATGATTGCCGCGCCGAGCTTGGTGCGGCGGCCGACCTCGTTGAGCACGATCAGGCCAATAAAGACCATGGCCCAGCCGGCCCAGTGGATAAGGGTATCGCTACCCCAAACATCGAACAGCATGCTGCTCTCCTTTCACACGCCCGCGGCCCCTCTTCTGATCGCGGGCAGTTTGGCCAAATGTCGTCAGTTCTGGGGCTTGCGCTCCGGATACTTGGCGGTATAGCCCTCGATGTGGAGTGTCGAGGCGATGATTTCCTTGACCGTCTCGTCGGGCACATCGGGGTGCGTGCGGATATACATCAACAACCCCATGATGAGGGTGTAGAACGTCTCGTAGACATGGTCGATGCGTAGCTCATGATGGGTGACAAAATCCACCACGGTGGTGTCGCAGATATACTGAGCCACGCGCTGGACCACGTTGTGCAGAAAGCCGCCGTAGAGTGCGCCGCTGCTCGAGGTGAGCGTGCTTGGCAGCTCGTGGCCGCTGGCGACCAGGCGCTTGAAGAGCGGGGCGACGGTGTCGAGTGCGCCTTCGATGTCGCCAACCGTGCGGCTGGCATTCCACTGCTCGAGCTCGGAGATAAAACCGTCGATTGCCTCGTCCATGACGGCGGTGACGGCGGCGTCCATATCGGCAAAGTAGTGGTAGAACAATGAGCGCGTACAGCCGGCTCGCTTGGTCACGGCCGATACCGAAAGATGCGACACGCCCAGCTCGGAACTCACGGCGCGCACGGCATCGAGAATCTCGCGACGACGCTCGTCGCCCGTCAGACGCTTGGCCGCGCTGTCGGGCGCGGGGACGGCGTCGGCCACAGAGGTATCTGCTGTGTTGTTGCCCATGTTTTTGCCGCCTTTCATCCTCTTTTGCCTGACCGTTCGCCTAACAGTCTTGAATATTGTTGACGGTTCGTCAATACTATTTTTGACACAATGTCAACAATGGCGGGTGAACGGCATGGGGCATGCCCGGCCTGCAAAAAAGAGGGGCGCCGCGGTCTCGCCGGGCCGTGGCAAGAGAAGGGACAACCATGATTCTCAACGGACCGGGAATTAGCTACACCGAGCCCGATATCGGCGCGGAGTTTGTGCCGCCGCTGCCGGAGCATCCGCGCGAGGCCATCGTCAAGCTGTGCGAGCACTGCACCAACCGTCTGCTGCATCGCGACGAGCTGTTGGGCTACGAGTACTGGTCGTTTGCCGAGGCCGCGACCGACGAGCAGGCCGAAGTGCTCTGCAAGATGAAGATGCGCCGTCCCTATACGCTGCCCGAGATGGCCAAGCTCACCGGCATGCCCGAGACCCAGATCGAGAAGATGCTCGACGACATGAGCTACACGGGTCTGCTCGAGTACAACTGGGAAAACCCCGAGCGCGCCAAGCAATGGGTGTTGCCCATGCTGGTGCCGGGTTCTGCCGAGTTCCTCAACATGCGCGTGAGCCAGCTCGAGGAGCACCCGGTCTATGCCAAGTTCTTTGAGCAGGCGTCCAAGGGACCGCTGTCCAAGGCCACGCCGATGGTGCCGCCCGGAGGCGCCGGCATCGGCATGCACGTCATTCCGGTCGAGAAGGCCATCGACGCCGCGAGCACCTCGGTGCCGATCGAGCATATCGAGCATTGGCTCGACAAATACGATGGCAAATATGCCGCTAGCACCTGCAGCTGCCGCGCGAGCCGTCGCGTGATGGGTGAGGGCTGCGCCGACGACCCGGCCGATTGGTGCATCGCCGTGGGCGATATGGCCGACTACGTGGTTGAGACCGATCGTGGCCATTACGTGACCCGCGACGAGGTTTACGACATCCTGCGCCAGGCCGAGGACAACGGCTTTGTGCACCAGATCACCAATATCGACGGCGAGAACAAGATCTTCGCCATCTGCAACTGCAACGTCAACGTGTGCTACGCCCTGCGCACCTCGCAGCTGTTCAACACGCCCAACCTGTCGCGCTCAGCCTATGTCGCCAAGGTCGAGAAGGACAAGTGCGTGGCCTGCGGTCGCTGCGTTGAGGTGTGTCCGGCCGGCGCCGCCAAGCTCGGCCAGAAGCTCTGCAGCAAAAAGGCCGGCGGACAGGTGCCCGAGTATCCGCGCCAGGAGCTGCCCGATGCCACCAAGTGGGACCACACCAAGTGGTCGCCCAATTACCGCAATGACAACCGCATCGAGACGCACAAGTCCGGCACCGCGCCCTGCAAGACGGCCTGCCCCGCGCATGTTGCCGTTCAGGGCTATTTGAAGCTCGCGGCTCAGGGCCGCTATGACGAGGCCCTAGCACTCATTAAGCGCGAGAACCCGCTGCCCGCCATCTGCGGCCGCGTGTGCAACCGCCGCTGCGAGGATGCCTGCACCCGCGGCCGTGTGGACGCCGCCGTGGCCATCGACGAGGTCAAGAAGTTCATCGCCCAGCGCGATCTGGATGCCGCGACCCGCTATGTCCCACCTGTGGTGACGCCGACGCGCGCTGGCGGCTTCGATCAGAAGATTGCCATTATCGGTGCCGGTCCGGCCGGCCTGTCCTGTGCCTTCTATCTGGCCGAGAAGGGCTACAAGCCCGTCGTATTCGAGAAGAACGAGCGCCCGGGCGGCATGCTCACCTACGGTATTCCCAGCTTTAAGCTGCAGAAGGATGTTATCGAGGCCGAGGTCGAGATCATTCGCCTGATGGGTGCCGAGTTCCGCTATGGCGTGGAAGTCGGTCGCGATGTGACGCTCGACGAGCTGCGCGCGCAGGGCTTTAAGGCCTTCTACGTTGCCATTGGCTGCCAGGGCGGCCGCCTTGCCGGTATTCCGGGTGAGGATGCCGAGGACGTGACCGTGGCCGTCGACTTTTTGCGCGAGGTCAACAGTGGCAAGATCGACGCGCTGCCCGGCCGCACCATTGTGGTGGGCGGCGGCAACGTGGCCATCGACGTTTCCCGCAACGCCTGCCGTCTGGGCTCCGAGCACGTTGAGATGTTCTGCCTGGAGAGCGAGGCCCAGATGCCCGCCAGCGAGGAGGAGCGTCGCGAGGCCGTTGAGGACGGCGCTCACATCAGCTGCGGCTGGGGCCCCAAGGAGATTCACCTGGACGAGGCCGGTCGTGTGTGCGGTATCACCTTCAAGCGCTGCACGCGTGTCTTTGACGATGAGGGCCGTTTTGCGCCCGAGTACGACGAGAACGATCTGCGCCGTGTCGATGCCGACCGTGTCGTCATGTCGATTGGCCAGTCCATTGTGTGGGGCGACCTGCTGGCTGGCTCCAAGGTGGAGCTCGGCCGCGGCCAGGGTGCCCTTGCCGATCCCCAGACCTACCAGACCGCCGAGCCAGACATCTTTGTGGGCGGCGACGTCTACACCGGCCCCAGCTTTGCCATCGACGCTATCGCCGCCGGCCACGAGGCCGCGGTGTCCATCCATCGCTTTGTGCAGCCGGGCTCCACGCTCACCATCGGCCGCAATCAACGCCGCTACACCGCGCTCGACCGCGACGACGTTGTGCTCGAGAGCTACGACAACGCGAGCCGCGAGGTTGCGCATGTGGACTGCGAACGCGAGAAGGCTGCGCCGTTTAGCGAGTATGTTGAGACCTTTACCGAGGAGCAGGTGCGCGCCGAGACCGCCCGCTGCCTGGGCTGCGGCGCCTCGATCGTCGACCCCAACAAGTGTATCGGCTGCGGCCTGTGCACCACCAAGTGCGCGTTTGACGCCATCCATCTGAATCGCGACCGCCCCGAGTGCTCCACGATGGTCAAATACGAGCAAAAGCTCCCAAGCCTCGGCAAGTATGCTTTGAAGCGCGCCATCAAGATTAAGTTCGGTCGCAAGTAAGTAGTCATAACGGGAACGGCGGAAGGAAATAAATGCACGAGCTCGGAATCGTCTATCACATCATTCGTGATGTTGAGAATGTGGCGCGCGCCAATGGCGTGAGTCGCGTTTCGAGCGTCACGCTGCTGCTGGGCGAGGTCTCGGGCGTCGTTCCCGACTTGCTGCTCGACGCCTGGCGCTGGGCGGCAGATAAAAAGTCCATTACCGAGGGTGCGGAGCTTCTTGTGGAGCCTGTCGAGGCCGTGACGCATTGCGAGGCGTGCGGCCGCGACTATGCGACCGTCGAGCACGGCAAGACCTGCCCTCATTGCGGCAGCGGCGAAACATACCTGCTGCAGGGCCAGGAGGTCATGATCAAGCAGATCGAGACCCCCGACGAGGACCCGGCAGGCGCTGCCCCCGATGGCCCTTCCGACGCCCCCGATGCCGTCGACGCCGCCAACCCTCTCCACATCGTCTAGGATCCCCTATAAGTTGCGGTGAAATAGTTCCTAAATCCAGCCTTCTGGCTCTTAAACAAGAACTATTCCACCGCAACTATTTTGAGTGGTTTCGTAGACCATAAGTCACGAAAAAAGTCAAGCCATGTCTGTTTAAACAAAATGGCGGCAGTACAAGCGCATTCGCGCTTGCCTAAAATCGATATTAATGAACAGCCTGCTTGTATCTGTAAAAGGCATGGCTTGATGAGCGACGCCTTGTCGTGTAATGAGTCAAAAAGCAGTAACGTAATCAACTTGTAACAAACTTAGACGTTTAAACAAATAATCCAACCTTTTGCGGATTCAGCTATAATTCCACAATCCAAACAGGTATACTCCTTTCATGTCGTGTAGGAAATACGTAGACAAAAAGGAGGTTATGTGATGGTAAGTATTGTTCTTGCTAGCCATGGGGACTTGGCAGCTGGAATCAAGCAGACGGGCTCGATGGTCTTTGGCGATCAGCCGTCTGTTGCCGTGGTCTCGCTCGAGCCGAGCATGGGCCCCGACGACTTCCGTGCCAAGGTCGAGGAAGCAATCGCTTCCTTCGAAGACCAGGAGCAGGTGCTCTTCCTCGTTGATCTGTGGGGCGGCACGCCGTTCAACCAGATCAGCGGGCTCATCGAGGGCCACGATTCCTGGGCTATCGTCACCGGTGTCAACCTGCCTATGCTCATCGAGGCATATTCGCAGCGCTTTGACGCAAAGAACACTGCACATGCGATCGCAAAACATCTCGTGACTGAGGCTAAGGCTGGCGTGCGTGTCAAGCCCGAGTCTCTGGAGCCCGAGGAGAAGAAGCCGGCTGCGGCCGCCGCTGCTCCTGCAGGCGCCATCCCTCCGGGAACGGTCATCGGCGATGGGCACATCAAGATCGCCCACGTCCGTATCGACACCCGTCTGCTTCATGGTCAGGTGGCCACCACGTGGACCAAGCAGATCAACCCCAACCGCATCATCGTGGTTTCCGACGGCGTTGCTCACGACGAGCTCCGCAAGACCATGATCGAGCAGGCTGCCCCTCCGGGAGTCCATGCCAACGTCGTGCCCATCAAGAAGATGGCCGAGGTCGTCAAGGACACGCGCTTTGGTGACACCAAGGCCATGCTGCTCTTTGAGAACCCGCAGGATTTGCTCAAGGCCATCGAGGCCGGTGTCGACATCAAGGAAGTCAACATCGGTTCCATGGCTCACTCCAAGGGCAAGGTCGTCGTCACCAACGCCGTCGCTATGGGCGATGACGACGTCAAGACTCTCGAGGCCCTCAAGGCCAAGGGCGTCAAGTTCGAGGTCCGCAAGGTTCCTTCGGATTCCTCCGAGGATCTCGACGCCATGTTGAAGAAAGCTAAGGCCGAACTGGCCGCTCAAGCATAGTAAAGGAGGGTCCGATACATGTCTGCAATCACTATTCTGCTTGTTGCGATTGTCGCGTTGCTTGCCGGTATGGAAGGCATTCTGGATGAGTTCCAGTTCCATCAGCCGCTCGTGGCATGCACGCTTATCGGTCTCGTAACCGGTCACCTTCAGGAGGGCATCCTCCTGGGCGGTTCGCTCCAGATGATGGCCCTTGGCTGGGCTAACGTCGGCGCCGCTGTCGCGCCTGACGCCGCTCTGGCCTCGGTCGCTTCTTCGATCATCATGGTGCTCGCCCTCAACGGTGGCGCCACCGATTCGGCCAAGGCCGTTACCGCCGCCATCGCCGTCGCCGTCCCGCTGTCGGTCGCTGGTCTGTTCCTGACCATGATCTGCCGTACCCTGGCTACCGCTATCGCTCACGCCATGGACGGTTGCGCCGAGAAGGGCGACTTCTCCGGCATCGAGCGCTGGCAGTACGCTGCCATCCTCATGCAGGGCCTTCGTATCGCCATCCCGGCAGTACTTCTGTGCATCATCCCGGCCGAGGCCGTTACCAACGCGCTTAACGCTATGCCCGACTGGCTGTCCGGCGGCATGGCTGTCGGCGGCGGCATGGTCGCTTCCGTCGGTTACGCCATGGTCATCAACATGATGGCCACCAAGGAGACCTGGCCGTTCTTCATCCTCGGCTTTGTCCTTGCTGCCATCCCTCAGCTCACGCTGATCGCCCTTGGCCTCATCGGCATCTCCCTTGCCCTCATCTACCTTGGCCTTAAGGATCTGGCCAAGCAGGGTGGCGGCATGGGCGGCGGCTCCGGTGACCCGCTCGGCGACATTCTGAACGATTACGAGTAGGAGGGGAGTGATACATATGGCAGAGAACAAGATTCAGCTCACCAAGGCTGACCGCAAGAAGGTTTGCTTCCGTCATCAGTTCCTTCAGGGCTCGTGGAACTACGAGCGTATGCAGAACGGCGGCTGGTGCTTCGCAATGATCCCTGCGATCAAGAAGCTCTACACCAGCAAGGATGACCAGATTGCCGCTCTTAAGCGCCACCTGGAGTTCTATAACACCCACCCCTATGTTTCCGCCCCCGTCATTGGCGTTACCCTCGCTCTCGAGGAGGAGCGCGCCAACGGTGCCCCGATTGACGACGTCGCCATTCAGGGCGTCAAGGTCGGTATGATGGGCCCGCTCGCCGGTGTCGGCGACCCCGCCTTCTGGTTCACCCTTCGCCCGATTCTGGGTGCTCTGGGCGCTTCCCTGGCCCTGTCCGGCAGCATCGCCGGTCCGCTGCTGTTCTTCTTCGCGTGGAACATCATCCGTTACGCCTTCCTGTGGTACACGCAGGAGTTTGGCTACAAGGTCGGCTCCTCCATCGCCAAGGACCTCTCCGGCGGTCTGATGGGCAAGGTCACCGAGGGTGCTTCCATCCTGGGTATGTTCATCATCGGCGCCCTGGTCGAGCGCTGGGTGTCCATCTCCTTCACCCCGGTCGTCTCCAAGGTCACGCAGTCTGCTGGCGCCTTTATCGACTGGGCTAACCTGCCCTCCGGTTCTGAGGGTGTCAAGGAAGCACTGACGATGTATAACTCCATTGGTGCTAACGCCCTTGATCAGGTGAAGGTCACCACGCTTCAGGCCAACCTCGATCAGCTCATCCCCGGCCTTGCCGCCGTGTGCCTGACCCTGCTGGTCTGCAAGCTCCTCAAGAAGAAGGTCAGCCCGATCGTCATCATCCTGGCTCTCTTCGCCATCGGCATCATCGGTCGCGTCTGCGGCTTCATGTAAGCACGTTTCGGCTTAAGACCGAGAATTGCTAGGCAAGGGCTTTTGAGCCATTGAAACGGACCGCACCCGGTGTGTACACTGGATGCGGTCCGATTGTTTTATTTGGAGGGCGAGGCGCGCATGGCGCAATCTCAGAACAGCACGGTCGATCTGGCAACGCCGGCAACCTGCCTGATGGGGCTTACCAGCCACGGTAACGTGATGGTGGGCAATAAGGCGTTCGAGTATTACAACGAGCGCAATCCCGAGGATTATATTCAAATCCCGTGGGACGAGGTCGACTATATTGCCGCCGAGGTTTTACGCGGCACCAAGAAGATCACGCGTTTTGCCATCTTCACCAAGGACAACGGTCACTTTACGTTTTCGACGCGCGACGACAAAGAGACGCTTCGTGCTGTCCGAAAGTACGTCGACGAGGATAAGCTTGTGCGTTCGCCCGACTTTATCGATGTGACGGCCAAGGGCGCCAAGAGCATCCCCTCCGTTATCAAAAACCTTTTCCACAAAGGTAACTAGTCGTTGGGTAGTCGTTGGGGAAATATCATCCCGGTTTGAGCGCCTATTCTGGGATGCAGTTTCCGGAACAGGCTCAATTGGGAAACCATATCCCGTTTCGAGCTCAAATTCCGGGCCGTAGTTTCCTAGAGAGGCCCCATCCGGAAAGCCCGTCCCAGATTTCGTCTGGATAGTGGGACACGCTTTCCGGAAGGCTGTTCCACCGTAACTTCGAAGAGTGGCTATGCGCTGCATGGCAGTGGCGCAAATCTGCTACACTAGTACAACATGCCTCCGTAGCTCAGGGGATAGAGCACCGCTCTCCTAAAGCGGGTGTCGACGGTTCGAATCCGCCCGGGGGCACCAGAAGATTATGACGGCGTCGCGAGAGCGGCGTCGTTTCTGGTTTGTGGGAGCTGTCGGCGGATTCGGACCGTCGACACCCGCGTCACTCATTTCCCCGCGGGGGGAGTTTTCGAATCCGCCCGGGGGCACCAGAGAAATATCGAGCCCGGTACCGCTACGGTGCCGGGCTCTTTTGGTTTAAGGCGTGCCGTAGTATTCGCTGCTTCAGATAAAGAAAGCGCCCGCTTGCTGGGGGAGCAAGCGGGCGCCTGTGAGCGAATATGTTTGCGGCGAAAGCCGTGATGAGCGGTGGGGTGGCGGCTAGTTGGTCGTACCGGAATCGTCGCCCGTGCCCGTGCCCGAGCCCGAGCCCGAACCAGAAAGTGCGACCGTCAGCGTAATCGTGCTGTCGGTGGACTGCTTGCCGGTGGGGGAGACGCCTGTAACGGTGGCATCCTCGTTACCGCTTACGGGATTGCCGTTCTGGTCACAGAAGCCAATGTTATAGAAACCGGCGTTGTTGAGCGCGGTGACGGCGGCGGAGATGCTCTTGCCGTACAGGTTGCCCGGGACGGCGGCCTTGCCGGACTTCTTGGCAATGACGACGGTAATCGTGGCGCCGGGCTTCTGCTTGCCGCTGGGGTTCCAGCTGATCACGGTGCCCTCGGTAACCGAGTCGTTCTCCTGGTAGCTCACGTCGACGCCAAAGCCTGCCATATCGAGGGCGTTGCGCGCCTGGGCCTCGGTCATGTCGGTCAGGTCGGGGACGGACGTGGTATCCGGGCCGCTCGAGACCTTGTACGAGATGGTCGTGCCCTTCGCGACTTCCTTACCGGCTTCGGTGCCCTGCTCAAAGACCTGGCCCTCATCAGCCTCGTTGGCCTCCTCGGAGGCGTTGCCCTTCAGGCCAACGCTTGCCAACGCGGCCTCGGCCTGGTCTTTGGTCAGGCCGACAAGCCGGGGAACCTCAACCTTCTCGGAGGGCTTGGGGCCCTTGGAGATTACCAGGTTCACCTTGGTGCCCTTGGCTTTCTTGGTGTTGCCGTTGGGCGTCTGCTCGGCGACCTTGCCCTCGTCGACATCGTCGTTGTAGCTTTGGTCGATGGTGCCGACCTCGAGGCCGGCTTCCTTGATCAGCTCGACGGCAGTCTGCTGGTCCTTGCCCAACACGTCGGGCACGGTGACCTGCTCGCCGCCAAAGAGTCCTGTGGCAAAGGCCACCACGATGCCGATGACGGCAACGGCTGCCACCACGGCGGCGATGATCTTGTTCTTGTTGGATTTGGGCTCTTCGACCTCGTAGGAGCCGGTGGAGCCCGAAACCGAGCTACGGGCGGTATTCTGGCCGCTCACGCCCGAGACGGGACGCACCATGGCGCGCGTCTGATCGGAAAGCTCGCGAGTCTTGGTGGCGCCCAGTTCACCGGGGGCACCGATGATGCGCGTGGGCTCCGAGACGTTGACGGCACGGCCCGACAGGTAGCTGTTGAGCACCTGACGCAGCTCGTCGGCGGTCTGGAAGCGGTTTGTGGGGTCCTTCTCCATGCACTTGAGGATGATGCGCTCAAGGTCGGCGTCGACACCGGAGTTGATCTGGCTCGGCGGAATAGGCAGCTCGTTGACCTGCTTGAGTGCGACCGAGATAGCGTCGTCACCGTCAAAGGGAACGCGGCCGGTGGCGCATTCATACATCACGACGCCCAGCGAGTAGATATCCGAGGTGGGGCCGAGGTCCTGACCACGGGTCTGCTCGGGGCTGACGTAGTGGGCGGTTCCCAGCACGTTGTTGTCTTGCGTGAGGTGGCTGTTCTTGGCGCGCGCGATGCCAAAGTCCATCACCTTGATGTTGCCGTCGGGCAGCACCATGATGTTCTGCGGCTTAATGTCGCGGTGGATGATTTCGTGCTTGTGGGCGACCGAAAGCGCGGAGCTGATCTGCGAGCCGATCTGGGCGACCTTCTTGGGGTCGAGGGCGCCGTGGCTCTTGATGCCGCTCTTAAGGTCGGTGCCGCGCAGGTACTCCATGACGATGTAATAGGTGTCGCCGTCCTTGCCCCAATCGTAGACGCCCACGATATAGGGGGAGGAGAGGCCGGCTGCTGCCTGGGCCTCCTGCTTAAAGCGTGCGGCGAAGGTTGCGTCGCCGGCATACTGCGGCAGCATGATCTTGACGGCTACTGTGCGGTCGAGGACCTGGTCCTGTGCACGGTAGACGGTCGCCATGCCGCCTGTCCCCACCTTATCCTTGAGGAGGTATCTTCCCCCGAGGACCCTCTGTTCCATTCCTGCTCCTAACATAACTATTCGCTCAACGATGTGTGTAGTACCTACGATGTGGCCGCTGGGGCCGTGTGGCGCGTTGCCGCTAACTCTTCGGCCGCGGCGCGCCTCGGGTGTCCGATTCGATCATGGGCATCACGCTCCCTGTGCGGCAAGCGCCGCGGTCAGGACGATGCCGGCGATCTTGGCGGCCTTGACGTCATGCTTGTCGAAATCCTCCAAGGCCACCGAGATGGCGACCGTGGGTGAATCGTAAGGTGCAAAGCCAACGAACATTGAGTTGACGTTGGTGCCGCCGGTCTCGGCCGAGCCGGTCTTGCCGGCGACCTTGACGCCTGGGATCTGGGCATCGGTGCCGGTGCCGGACTGGACGACGGCAAGCATGGCCTGCTTGACCTGGTCGGCCGTGGCGGAGCTGACGGCCTGGCCCAGCGAGCGGGACTGCGTGGTCTTGACCACGGTTCCGTCCGGGGCGAGTACCTGGGCTACAAAGTACGGGTCCATGACCACGCCGCTGTTAGCGATGGCGGCGGCAATCACGGCGTTTTGCATGACGGTGGTCTGCGGGCCGGGCGTATGGTCCATGCCGACAGGCTGGCCGGCGCCGGCCCAGGCGGTCTCCCACTCGGTCATGAGCGACGGGTCGGCCATGATGGAGGCCGCGGAGGTCAGGTCCTGGCCGAGCTTTTGGCCGTAGCCAAAGGCGTTGGCAAACTGCACGAGCGTGTTTGCGCCAACTTCGTTTGCCACCTGGCCAAAGACGACGTTGGAGGACACGGCAAAGGCCTGCTGCAGGCTGATGGTGCCGTAGCTCTCGTTGGCATAGTTGGTGACCGGTGCGTTGCCGATGTCCATGGAGCCGGGCGCCTGGTAGGTGCTGGTAAGGCTGGCGGTACCGGTCTCGAGTGCCGCGGAAAGCGTAACGACCTTAAACGTTGAGCCCGGCGTGTACAGCGCGTCCATGGCGCGATTGTACATGGAGCCGTCCTCGCCGCCGCCCGTCTGCAGCAGGGCATCGATGTTGGTGTTGTCGTAGGTGGGCGAGCTGGCACATGCGAGCACCGCGCCGGTACGCGGGTCGATGACCACTACAGCGCCCTTAAAGCCCTTGAGTGCCTGCTCGGCCGCCGTCTGGATGCGCGAGTCGATGGTGAGCTTGGCGGTGTTGCCCGGCTGGGTCTGGCCCGCGAGCGACGCGATGGCGTTGTTCCAGCTGGAGTAGTCCTTAGAACCGGTGAGCGTGTCGTTCATGACGCTCTCGATGGCGGTGGTGCCATACTGCTGGCTCACGTAGCCAACCACGTGCGCTGCCAAGTTACCGTTGGGGTAGGAGCGTACGTAGGTGCCGTCCTCCTGTTGCAGCGACTCGGCCAGCGTCACGCCGTCGGACGTGATGATGGAACCGCGCTGGATGTACTTGGAGCGGGCGATGGTGTGGTTGTTGGTCGGCATGTCCTGATAGTCCTTGGCCTTAATGACCTGGACATAGGTGAGGTTGCCGATAAGGATGGCGAACAGCGCCGTAAAGGCGAGCACCGCACGGGTTAGACGGTTGGCGAGCGCCACGCGGCCGAGCACACCGGATTCAGGCGTGTCGAGCAGGCGACGGCGCATGCGCGAGCCGACGGAATGGCTGCCGCTGCCGTAGGAAGACGAGGTGGCAAAGCGCGTGCCCGTCGGGGCGGCGGCAGATGCGACCTGATCATCGGTGATGGCGGCCATGGTGCCGGTGCCGGTAAGCTCGGCCTCGCGTCCGGTCGCCTCGTCACCGGCGCGCAGCAGGAGCGCGACGATGATAAAGCTCGCCAGCAGCGAGGAGCCGCCCTGGCTCATAAAGGGCAGGGTGACGCCGGTCAGCGGGATCAGGCGGGTTACGCCGCCAACGATCAAGAAGGCCTGGAAGCTGATGGCGGCCGTAAGGCCCGTGGCACTAAAGGCGGCGAGGTCGGACTTTGCGCGGGCGGCTGTGGTGAGGCCACGCACGGCAAAGAGCATAAACAGGATGAGCACGGCGCCGCCGCCCAAAAGGCCCATCTCCTCGCCGATAGCCGAGAAGATAAAGTCGGACTCGACGACAGGGATGTTGTTGGCCATGCCGTTGCCGATGCCAACACCGACCAGACCGCCGTCGGCAAGCGAGAAGAGCGACTGGACAATCTGGTAGCCCTGGCCCTGGGCGTCCTTAAACGGATCGACCCAAACCTGGAAACGCACCTGAACGTGCGACAGGAACTTGTAGGCGCCCACGGCTCCAACGGCTAAGAGCGCAAGGCCGATAACGACATACGAAAAGCGCCCCGTGGCAACGTAGAGCATCAGCAAGAAGATGGTGTAGAACAGCACGGCCGAACCCAGGTCGCGTTCGAAGACGACGACGAGCAGGCACACACCCCACACGGCAAACAGCGGCAGCAGCAGTCGCAGACGAGGGATCTTAAAGCCCAGGATCTTGCGGTTGGAGATGGAGAGCAGCTCGCGGTTCTCGGCTAGGTAGCCGGCCAGGAACAGGACGATAAAGATCTTGGCGAACTCGCCAGGCTGGATGGTAAAGCCCGCGATGCGAATCCAGAGCTTGGAGCCCGAGATCGTGGTGCCGATAAAGATGGGCAGCATCAGCAGGATGATGCCGATAATGCCAAAGGTGTACTTGTAGCGCATGACCACGTCGAGGTTTTTGACCAGTGCGAGCGTTCCCACCATGAGCGCCACCGAGACAAACAGGATGATGAGCTGTGAGATGGCGAGAGCGGGGGCGAGACGCGTCACGAACGTGATGCCGATGCCCGAAAGTATAAATACGATGGGTAGGATGGCGGGGTCGGCACCGGGCGCCAAGATGCGCACGGCAATGTGGGCCGCGGCAAAGGCAGCAAAGAGGCCGATCGGTACGGCGAGCGTCTCAAAGGAGATGGCAGCGCCCGCGGTGAGGACGTACATCGCATACAGCAGGATGACGGGGAACGCCGAGGCGATGAGCAAGAGCAGCTCGGTGTTGCGGCGACTCATAAGCGGCACTCCCTTTCTAATTCTTATCGGAGGCTTCGGCCTCGGCGGACTGTTCGGCGGTTTTCTCGGAATCTGATTCGGAGGTCGATCCCTGATTGGTGTTGTCGCGAATCGTTTGCGCGTCGATCACCTGGCGGGTCTGCTCCTCGTCGATCTGGTGGCGGTACTTGGATATCGTGTCCTGCGCATCGTCGACACTTGTTTGCGGAATGCCCGCCTTGAGGCGGTTTTGCGTGTCTTCGGGCAGGTCGGACAGCTTGATGCTGGTTTCGCTTTCGAGCCAGTGGAGCTTGAGTCCGAGTGGCTTGCCGGGCAGGCCGCGCCAGACGGCGACATTGCCCTGGTAGGTACCCAGGTAGTACGAGCCGGTGACACCCGTGTAGGCCCAGATGCCAGCTGCCAGCACAAAGACGAGGGCCAGGATGGCGGCGATAGTAACGTTGCGGCGACGCACGCGTTGCGCCTCGCGCATGACGCCATCGTCAACCAGGTCAACGACTACTACGGTCACGTTGTCGTGGCCGCCGGCGGCAAGCGCCGCGTCCACTAGGTTGTCGACGCAGATTTGCGCGGTTGAGGACTGCGTGGCGATGTTCTCGATATCGCTATCGGGAATCATGCTCGAAAGGCCGTCAGAGCACAGGATCAGACGGTCGCCTTCCTCGATATGCAGAGTGAAGTGGTCGGCATACATGGCGGGGTCCGAGCCCAGTGCACGGGTGATGACCGAACGGTTGGGGTGGACGCGAGCCTCGTCTGCCGTAATCTCGCCGGCGTCCACGAGTTCTTCCACATAGGAGTGGTCGCGGGTCACGCGGATGAGCGTGCCCTCGTGGAGCAGGTAGGCGCGCGAGTCGCCCACGTGGGCGATGGCGAGCGTGTCGTTTTCGATATAGGCGCAAGTGGCTGTGCAGCCCATGCCAGGCTTGCCCAGGCCGTTCAGGGCCGCCTCGATTACGGCGGCGTTGGCTGCCTCGACGGCTGCGGCCAGGCGCGCTGCGTCGGCGGACTGCGGGGCCGTCTTGGCAATAGTCTCGACGGCGATAGAAGAGGCTACCTCGCCGGCGGCGTGACCACCCATGCCGTCGCATACGCAAAAGAGCGGCGACTGCACCAGGTAGGAATCCTCATTGTGCGGGCGCACACAGCCAACGTCGGAGCGGGCGCCCCACATGAGTTGCGTGGTGGTACCGGCATCATAGGTCGAGTCGGTCTCGATGCGCTCCTCGGTCAGGGGCTCAAAGCTCATGGTCGACCCGGGGTCTTTGAGCTTGGCCTCAACGGCGGCAACGTCGATCTCTGCTGTGTCACCGGGAGAGACGGTGTCGGTCTCGGCGTTTGATTCAGAATCGCCGGTGTCCGGGGAGCCGGGCTCCTCGGACACGCGGGCGGTCGACTCGTCGTCTTGCGGGCTGACGTCTATAGGCTCGGGCGCCGGCGTAGACGCGGGCGCAACCTCAGATGCCGGGGCTATGGGAAACGCCGGCGCGGCGGGCTCGGGTGCCGCAAACACCGCAGCGCTCTCGTTGATTGCCGCGGCGACGGGCTCTGCAAAGTGAGCCGGCGCCGGGGTTGCTTCGGGCGCTGTGGGCTGTTCCGCAGCATGTGCGCCGATGGGCGCCGCTACGGCATCCTCTTCGTCCTCGTTATCGGCTAGATCCGAAATATCATGCGTTACATGCGAAAGAGGCAGGGAGAACACGGTGTCCTCGGGCTCCACGGGTGCGGAGCCCGCCGGAGCGGCGTGGGCCGGCGCAGCTGTGGCGGCGGCCGGTGCCTCGGTCATAGTTGCGGACTTGTTCTCCTCGTCGATCATCGACGGTTCACCTTCATGACCACATCGCCAATCTGGACTTCGTCGCCCTCGCGCAGCGTTGCAGGCTCAACAAGCTGGCGGCCGTTGACGAGCGTGCCGTTAAGCGAGTTGAGGTCCTCGATGATGAGCGCCGGGCCCTGCAGCGAAAAGCGCGCATGCGAGGCCGAAACGAACGGTTCGTTGATGCAGATGTCCGAAGATGGCGAGCGACCGACGATGACGGGGCCGAGCATGTCTACGTGGATGCCGCGGATACCGCGCGGACCCTTGTCCACATCAATCGTCCAGATAGCCGAGTCGCGGCGCTGCCCGCGCACAAGTCCCACGCCGGTCTTCATGACGGCGAACAGGAAGATATAGAGCAGGGCGACCAGGACGATGCGGCCTGCAAAAAGGACGATATCGATGTTCATAAGCGACTATCCCCTAAATTCAAAGGTACTCAGGCCAAACGTCAGCAGATCGCCGTTGCGCAGCGGGCAGCGCGTAATGCGGCGGTTGTTGACGAGCGTGCCGTTGGTGGAATTGAGGTCCTCGATCGACCAATCCGAGCCCGTAAAGGTGAGCTGGGCGTGGCGGCGCGACACGTTGGGGTCGCGCAGGGCAATGTCGGAAACTGAGCGCTCGCGACCGATGGTCACCTGTGCGGAGGTGATGCTATGGCTCTCGCCGCTCACGACGTCGACGAGCTGGGCGAGCGGGCGCTGCGGGGCGCGAGTGCTCGCCATGTTGGAGGCGATGCCGGCTGCGGCGCCTAGGCCCACGGCGGCACCGGTCGCGGCGGCTCCGCCCATGCCGGCAAGCGCGTCGCGCGAGACGGTCTGAGGCACCGGGATGGGTGCGGCGGCGGGGTCGGGGACGCTAGGCGCGAAGGGGTCTGCCACGGCAAGCGGGTCGGGAGCGGCGGCGCGAGGCGTCGGCTGCTGCTGGGGCATGGCGGCGGGGCGCTGCTGGTGCGGGGCAGCAAACTGCTGCTGGCCGGCGCGCGGGGCGCTGGCGGCACGGCTTGCCGCGGAGTTGTTCTGGCCCAGGCCGTTCTGATAGGCGCGCTCTTCTTCGTACAGGCGGCCGAGCGTGGGGGCATCGACGTTCTCGGCAAAGACCGAGAACTTGCCGGCGCGCAGCTGCGGATCGATCATAAAGCGCACGAGGGGCTCGCCGACAAAGACATAGCGGCGCTTTTCGGCCTGCGCCTTCACAAACTCGCGGACCTCGCGCGAAAGCTCGGGGTAGAACGGGGCGAGCATGGGATCGTCGTCGGCGGCGATAAGGATGGTATAGAGTGCCGGCGCCGTGTTGACGCCGTTGATCACCAGAGTCTGATCCTCCATGTCGCGAGCGGCCTGCTTGGCAAGCTTCTTAAAGGAGAACGGGGCACGGGTGGCACCGAAGATGCCGGCCACGTGGTCCTCGAAGATGTTCAGGAAGTTCACGAAAGATCACTCTCCGTATAGGTTCTTTGGTATCCGAGCAAATATAGGCATATCCCAACGATTATAGAGGATAGGATTCCCGCAACCGCCGCCTTGGCGATGACCGCGGCTGCAAGGCTGGCAATTTCCATATGGTGTGCAAGACAGGACGCCGCTGCGCAGCCGATGCCGGTGACAGCGATGGCGGCGATTGCGGCAAGGTTTGAGCCCTGATTGGCACGCTTGGCATGGGCATTGAGCAGCGCGGATGACGCTGCGGCAGTTGCCGCGGCCAGCCCAAAGGCAGCCCAAAGGAGCGGGTCTCCCAGCGCTGCGGCAACGTTACCGAGCCCCAGCACGCCTCCGGCTGAAAGCGCGACTGTCGCCAGGCGGGCAAAAAGCGCGCCCATGCCCGTTGCCGCGGCGGCGCTTGCCGGGCCGAGCCAAAATGACGCGACGCCGGCGGCGACCCCAGCTGCCAGGAAGGTATTGCCGGTCAGACAGCCAAGCGCGAGTGCACAGGTGAGTGCGGCGCTCGCGGCAGCCTCGGTGCGACCCCAGGCGATCCACCAACCGGACATGGCGGCGGCAAAGATCACCGCGACGGGCAACATCGACAGGATGCCCTGCGCCTGCATGGTGGCGTTGGCCATGAGCACCAAAAAGCCCACAGCCGAGATGGCCGAGCCAATCTGGGGGGCCAGGCCAGCCGCCGCTCCGATTGCGATAGCCGCAATGACCAGGCCGGGAAGCGCCGCGACCCCGGCCGTTTGCATCAGCAAAAAGCTAAAGGTGCCGCACGTTAGCGCCGAGATAGCGCGCATGGTGTAGTCGCGCGCATGGCTCCAGCGCGTGCCCGCCCAGCCAAGTGCGGGGTCGACCTCGATGGCGTCGTCCTCGTAGTGCGACGGCTCGATATCGTCGAGCTCCTGCTCGTCATCCGAAAGCTCGCCAACCATTTGCTCCAGGCTGCGACGGCCTTCGCGCACGCTGCCCAGACCGGCAAGGAGCTGGTCGCAAAATGCCTCGATGCTGTTGGGGCGGTCCTGCGGCATGGGGGAGAGCGCGCTCATGAGCGCGCTCTCGGCTCCCGGGGGAAAGTGTGGTATCAGCTCGCTGGGATAGGTGGCGCCGCCGATGATGCGGTCGAGCGAGTCGGCGGGCGTGGCCGCCATAAAGGGAGCGCTGCCGCACAGGCCCTCGTAGATCACACAGGCGAGGGCAAAGACATCGGCGCGCTCGTCGACCGTGCCGGTCTCGATATCGAGCTGCTCGGGCGGCATGTAGCCGATGGTGCCGCCGCGCGAGCCGCCAAAGCCACCGGCGGACGACAGTCGCGCCATGCCAAAGTCGGTGAGCTTTACATTGCCCGAGTGGTCGATGAGCACGTTGGCGGGCTTAATGTCCAGGTGGAGTACGCCATTACTATGGGCGAAGGTGAGCGCCTGGCCCAGGGCATCGGCAATGGCCGCGGCCTCGTCAAAGGTAAGTGAGTGGCCGTCCACGCGATGCAAAAACTCGGCCAGCGACATGCCATCGACATATTCCATGACCAGGTAGGCATAGGCTGTGTCGTGCGTAAAGTCGATGACCTGCACGATATTGGGATGTTGAAGCATGGCGGCAGTGTGCGCCTCGCGCAGGACATCCATGATGTCGCTGGCGGGCATGCCGGCACCGTTGATAAGGGGGATGCGCTTAATGGCGACGCGGCGGCGCAGATGCGTGTCGCGGCAGATCTCGATGGAGCCAAAACCGCCGGTCGCAAGTGTCTCGAGCGGCTGGTACCGCTTGAGCAGCTCGCGAGAGCTGGTGCCCTCCAAAGGAACGTCCGGCGAGAACCGGGCGGTATGTTGCGAGAAAAGCGGCATGGCCAACCCTCGTGCGTTTAAAGTTCGTTTGCGAGTGGCGGGCGCGGAGCCGAGCCGTTCGCGGTGGCATAGATGCTGCTAGTGTAGCACGCTCGGGTGGGCGACATTCAATTTAAGCTCCGTCTGGGGTCTGGGCCCTGCGTCCGGCCTAGCGCTTCTTCTTGTTCTTCTTCTGCTTGCGCTGCTTGCCCTTGGTCTCCTGGGGCTTGTCGCCCTGCTTGGCCTCAGCGGCGGCCTTCTCGGCCTTCATTTTCTTCTTCTTGGTCTCGATGCGGAGTTTTTTGTTGATGCGCGCCTTGAGGAAGGGGCCGAACTGCTCGGCATCGCCACGGACGAAGGTGTCCTTGGGGATAGTCACGCCCTGGTCGGCGAACATGGCTACAAAGATGCGCTCGCCGTCGAGCACGTGGTCGAGCTTCTCAAACGGGAAGAACTGCGACTTGCCGCTCTTGCCCCAAACCATCAGGCCGTCCTCGTTGGCGGCGACGCGGCGATAGCGGCCGCCCATGGACTCGTCGGCCTCGACGGCGTCGATAAAGTCGCGGGCGAGGGTGTGGTGCAGGTTCTTGCTCCACCAGGCCAAAAAGGCGCCGAATACGATCAGCACGACGCCAAACTTGATCCAGTTGCCGCCGGCCACCAACATGCCGATGCCGATGAGCGTGGCAATTGCCGCGGCGACATACAGCGAGCCGCGACGCCTGGGCGAGGCGACCAGGCGGGCGAAGTCGGTGACCAGGTCGTTTTCGTACTGGTACTCGTTGAGGTACAGGATGCCGTCGTCGGCTGCGGCCTGCTTCTCGAGCGCGACCTCGACCTGGTCGGCTGCTTCGGAGGGAACGAGGTTGCTCTCTGCGTCTGCCATGCTCTTTGGACTCCTATCGCGGCGGGCTCGCCGTACGGGTTATTATGAATGCAGTATGCCGTGCGACCGCATGGCCGCCGCGGCAACAAGACTCAGTATACCCGGGGGAGCACCCATGGAATCGTTGTACCGAAAGTATCGCCCGCTCACCTTCGACTCCGTGGTGGGCCAGCAGCATATCGTCTCGACGCTCGAGCACGCCATCACCGAGGGACGCCTGTCCCACGCCTACCTGTTCTGCGGACCGCGCGGCACGGGCAAGACCACCATGGCGCGCATTCTGGCCAAGGCGCTGCTGTGCCGCAATGCCGAGGCGGCGCGCGTCGAGGGTGCAAGCGGCTGCATGCCCGACGGTACTTGCGAGGAGTGCGAGCTCATCGCCGAGGGCAACCACCCGGATGTCTACGAGCTCGATGCCGCCTCCCGCACGGGCGTGGACAACGTGCGCGAGGAGATCATCAACTCCGTCAACTTTGCCCCGGTGCGCGGCAAGTACAAGATTTATATCATCGACGAGGTCCACATGCTCACGACGGCGGCGTTCAACGCGCTGCTCAAGACGCTCGAGGAGCCGCCGGCGCACGTGATCTTTGTGCTGTGCACCACCGACCCGCAAAAGATTCTGGAGACCATCCTCTCGCGCTGCCAGCGCTTCGATTTCCACCGCATCGGCAACGAGGATATCGAGCATCGCCTGGCATACGTGTGCGAGCAGGAGGGCTTCGATTACGACGACGAGGCGCTGGCTATCGTGGCGCGCCATGCAAAGGGCGGCATGCGCGACGCGTTGTCCACGCTGGAGCAGCTGAGCGTCTTTGGCAACGGTTCTGTGCGTGCGGACGACGCCCGCTCGCTTTTAGGCGAGGTTTCGGACCAGATTCTGGGCGAGTTTTCCCGCGCCATTGCCGATCGCGATGTTGCCGAGCTGTATGGGCTTATTCGCGCGCAGGTCGAGGAAGGTAACGATCTGCTGGAACTGACGCGCGACCTGGTGGCGCATGTGCGTGACGTGTACGTTGCCTGCGTTGCCGGGGCCCGTGCCGAGCTGTTTGAGGGCGGCTCCGAGCAGGCCGAGGCGCTTGCTGCCGAGGCCGCTGCCTTTGGCGAGCATCCTGCCGACCGCCTGGCTCGTGTGCTGACAGTGCTCGACGATGCCGCACTGGAGATGAGGGGCGCGAGCGACGTGCGCCTGGTGCTCGAGATTGCCTGCACGCGTCTGGCGCGTCCCGAGGCTGATTTAACGATTGAGGCATTGGCCGAGCGCGTGGCACGCCTGGAGGCCATGGTTGCCAACGGCGCCGTGCCGGCGAGCGTGGCTGCTGCTCAAGCGAGTGCGCCTGCTGCATCCGCACCCGCTGTCCAGCAGCCGACGCTGATCTCGGGTGCCCGAGCCGCTACTCCTGCGGCGACCGCTGCCCCCGCTGTTACGTCCGCGCGCCAGGGCGGTATGCCTTGGGACCGTGGTGCTGCCGCTCCGACGGCTCAGCCTGCGCCCCGTTCTGCGTCCGTGTCAGCTTCCAAGCCTGCAGCGCCTGCACCTCAGCCTGCGCCGACTCCGACGCCTCAGCCCGTTGCGGCCCCCGCGCCTGCCACCGCTCCGGCACCTAAGCCCCAGTCCAACAATGCCGCCCAGGTTGCCGCCGCCGGTGCTGCCGAGACGCCCGCGGTCGAGGATGCCGGCGAGCTGCAGCGCAAATGGGCCGAGGTTGTCGAGCGTGTCAAGGCGCGTCAGGCTTCCTACGCAGGGCTTTTGCTCAACGCCCGCGCCACGGCCGACGATGGCTCCAAGCTCACGGTCTCGTTCCCCGCGGGTTCGACTTTTGCCATTAAGATGCTCGGTCGCGCCGATACGCAATCGGTGGTCCTGCCGACGGTCTGCGCGGTCTTCGGTCGTCGTACCGTCGACTATGTTCTGGATGGGGGTGGCACGCCGGCTCCTCAACATGAGGAGCATTCTCCATCTGCACGGGCTGCGGCATCTGCGGACCCGCAACCCGTGTCCTCGGCGGCCCCTGCATCCTCGAGCGCCAGCGCGCCGCAGCAGCAAGCGACATCGGTAGCGGCGTCGACCCCGTCGGCGCCTAAGCCCGCGGCGCCCAAACCGGCTGCTCCGACACCCGTGTCCAAGCTCGCCTCGCCCGCGCCCAAGCCGTCTGACCTGGGCAAAGCCCCTTGGCTACGCTCCGACAACCCCGCCGGCGCTCCTGCCACGGGTAAGCTCCCGACCGAGCCCGCACCCCGTGCGCCCGAGCGCTCGGCTGCCCCCAAGGCTCAGTCTGTCGCGCAGCCCGCGCCGTGGGAATCCGAGCAGGTGCCCTACGACGACGCCATGGTCGGCGGCTTCGCCGGCGATGCGAGCGGGGACGATCTTCCTCCGTTCGACGTGCCGGGTGCGGCGTCCGCGCCCAAGTCCGCTGCAGCTGCCCCCAAAGAGGAGGACGCTCCTGCAGCGCCCTGGGAGTCCAACCCCGGTGCGGGCAGCCCCTTCGGCCATCAGGGTGCAGCCCCGAGCATCCCGCAGACCGAGGACGAGGCCAAAGCCCTCATCCGCAGCGTCTTCGGCCAGTCCACCATCTTCAAACCGGTGGAGTAGCTGCGCAGGCGGGTATACTGCTCAAGAAGAGGTCTCTTTGTCCGGGCGCATCTGTATTTCGGACATGTGCAACGTGGTGCCGCGTATATCGCATTCGAGCAGACAAGTGCGTGACGGTCGGCCTAGGATGCTGAGGTCGATACGATACGTCGCATGGCTGTCCGTGTATTCGACTTGCTCGGCGTTGAGGGTTGCTCCGATTGTCAAGAAAGAGCCTAGTTCGGCATCGACAATCTTGGAGTCCTTTATCTTGACCTTGAACTCTTGGTAGAGGGACGGGCTGTTGTAGTAAATGGTTCGAGTTCCGTCGGTGCACTTATCGGTCGCTTCCCATTTGACGACGGGCTGGTCCGAGCTGGCTATCAGCAGTTCTGCTCCAAAGGCTATAGCATGGGTGATGACAACCAGCAATGCCCAGCCGACAAAGAGATAGAGAACCACATATGCAACGGGGTGTTTTGAGCGGATGTTTTGGAGCGCGTCGGGGGCATTCATGGGGGCACCTCCAAATTGCTGTCTGTGACAATCAAATTATACCTTGCCATCATGAGCGCCGCCTCGAGCAGCGGTTCGGCATTTTGTTATCTAGCTGGATGCAGAAAATGTCGGATTCCGGCTCTACAAGATTTAGCTTTCAATATTATGCAGATGCGAATTATTCAACTTCGCATAATCTTTGGGTGCGGCTTGCATTCCAGGACATGTATATCGACTGAGGGAACACGTCCGCCCCGCTTGCTTGCCCCGCGCCGTGGTACGATTTTTGAGTTTGAAAGTCCCGCCGTGCTCCGGCTGCCCTTGCAGCTTGTCGCGCGGCCGCACGTAAAGGAGCCATCATGGCCGGTATGAACATGCAGCAGATGATGAAGCAGGCTCGCAAGATGCAGGAGCAGCTTGCCGCCGCGCAGGAGAATCTCAAGTCCCAGACCGTCGACGCCTCTGCCGGCGGCGGCATGGTCAAGGTGACCGTTAACGGCGAGATGGAGCTCGTCAACCTCACCATCGATCCCGATGCCCTCGATCCCGAGGACGTCGATATGCTGCAGGACATGATCATGGCTGCCGTCAACGAGGCCGTCCGCGGCGTCAACGAGCTCGCCAACAAGCAGATGGGCGCCATCACCGGCGGCCTCAACATCCCGGGCATGCCGTTCTAAGACACGCATATATATGAGTGCGAATCACAGTCTGCAAAAACTGCTCGATGAACTGGGTCGTCTGCCGGGCATTGGTCCCAAGTCGGCCCAGCGCATCGCCTATTACCTGCTCGAGGCCGATGCCGAGGAGGCCCGCCGCCTGGCCGAGGCCATCCTGGAGGTCAAGCAGGAGGTCCACTTTTGCAGCCGTTGCTTTAACTACGCCACGGCCGACGAGTGCTCCATCTGCCAGGACCCGATGCGCGATACCACTCGTATTTGCGTGGTGGGCGAGCCGCGCGACGTCCAGGCGATCGAGCGCACGGGCAGCTACCACGGCCTGTACCATGTGCTAGGCGGCGTGATCAGCCCCATGGACAAGATTGGCCCCGAGCAGTTGCACATCCGCGAGCTGCTGGCGCGTCTGGGCCACGAGGATATCCATGAGGTCATCATCGCCACCAACCCCAACATCGAGGGCGAGACCACGGCGAGCTATCTGGCCCGTACCATCAAGCCGTTGGGCGTCGAGGTGTCGCGTCTGGCAAGCGGCCTTCCCGTGGGCGGCGACCTGGAGTATGCCGACGAGCTTACGCTTGGCCGCGCCATCGAGGCCCGTCGCGCGATTTAGGTGGCGAGCCTGCTCCTGCCGTATGTTTTCCTCGCGATGCACGGGGTAGTCATAATTTCCCCGTGCGACTGTGAGTTTGTTGTGCAACAAAGATGCTTCGTATCCGCTTATCGCATGGATGCTTCCGCTCGCATCCTTAATTTGCCCATTCGTTGCGCAACCTTTTAGGTTCGCTGATACACTCAAATATGGATTTGAATGAATGCGCCGCTTCTGAGCGGCGTGTTTTTCTTGGAGGAGAACGCATGCGGCCCGGTGGCACTCAGACAAAGCGCGGCGCCGCGGTGCGCATGCGACGCCGACTGGGCTTGGCGCCGCGGGCGTACGTGCTGCTGTCGTGCTCGCTGGTGCTGGTCATGGCTGGCGTTTCTGCCTATGGCATGACCGTGCCGTCCATGATGCAGGCGCATACCGCACGCGAACCGCGCGTGGGGCATGAGGTCAAAAGTGATCTGGGTACCACGACTGGATATGCTTGGGCAAGTGTGGTCGCGCATATTGTGTTTGGCACCGACGATGCGGACGGCGCCGAGGCCCCGGACAACGAAGTCACGCTTGCCAATGGCAAAACCATCGTGCTCACCAACACCAAGATCATCGATCGGTTGTCCAACAATAGCGTGGCGGCAACGGTGAATAAGGTCGAGCAGCAGAAGGAGCAGGACGCCCAGCAGTCCGGAAAGCCCGGTAGCTCGGATACTTCTGGCTCCGGCTCGGATTCATCGAGTTCGGGCGGCGGCTCTGGGTCGGGTTCCTCTACCGGAGGGTCTGGAAACGGCGGCTCGACGGGCGGCAACACTGACAACGATGCAAACTCCGGTGGCCTTTCCGCTGCTGAAGAAGAGAGCATTCACAGTTGGCTTGTGACCAAGTACAACATGCTCGACGGCTATGTTTCTCGTGCCAATGACGTGGTCTCGACCTATAACTCTACGGGAGATCCCAGACCGTGCGACAGCCTGGTCGGGGAGATGTTTGTCATTCGAGCCGAGTTCGGTCGTCAGACATTCTCGCCCCGGTCAAAGTGGTATCAGCAGTATGCCAATCTGTGGGGCTGTTACACCAACCTATGTCAATGGGTCGGCCATTACGGCGATGATGACGTCGCGCTCGGTAACTTCAACAATAACGTGGCGGCGCTTGCCCTATGATGACCGATCTTGCATCCACCACACCACAATCGCTCGGTCGCGATCCCATGGTCGGCCTGCGCCTGGCGCGTGTCGACGGGTTTGAGCCGGCCATTGCGCTCGGTCAGGACGAACTGCCTGCCTATCTGCGTCGTTTTACGATGCTGTTTGCCGACGATGCCACCATGCGCCGTGGCGGTATCGGCCGCGTGACGCGTGCCGTCAACGCCCAAGGCGAGGCCGTGGCACTCAAGCAGCTCATCTTGCCGACGCGCGATGAGTTTGACGACGATGCCGCTCACGAGGCGCTGGTCGCCAAGTTCAAGGCGGCGTTTCGCGAGGAATACGAATGCCATCGCGCCCTTTCGGGCCTTAAGGGCTTTCCCCGCCTTTATGGCTGGGGCGAGGTCGACGGTGTGCCTGCAATTGTCATGGAATGGGTCGAGGGCGAGACGCTTGCCCGCTTGCGTTCGCGACTTGCCGTGGACGATGCCGGACGCCTGTCGCCGCTTGTGGCGGCGCGTCTGGGTCGCGACCTGTTCGATCTGCTCTGCCGTATGAGCCTGGTGGGCGAGGGCTTTGTCCATCGCGATATCTCGCCCGCTAATATTATGGTGCGCACGGCGCGTCTACCGCTTGACCGGCAGCTTGCCGAGGGCACCTTTGACCTGTGCCTGATCGACTTTGGCTCGTCGCTGGCGCTCGAGCCTGCGTCGGCCGTGGCCGGTACCGGCGGCAAGGCGTCGTTTACGGAGCGTTATGCCACGCTGCGTCGCGCGACGGTTGCCTATGCCCCGCCCGAGATGCTTACCGACGATATTCCCGACTTGCGCGCTTTGCGTATGTCGCCGGCGATTGACGTCTATGCCGCGGCAAGCACGGTTTACGAGCTCATTGCCGGCGTCGCGCCATACGAAGCCGCGTCGAGCACTTCGGGCACCTCGGGTTCGCGCAAAAGGACGCGCGACATCGCCAGCCCCTACCGTCTCAAGATGGACACGCGGCCCGACTATCCCATTGGTGCCCATGCGCCCGGTTGTGATTTGACTCAGCTGCTTCGTCGTGAGCCCGATGTGGCGCTCGCCGCGGCCGAGCAGGCCCAGCAGCTAGGGCTTGAGCCGGATTCCGAAGAGCTACGCGATGCGCTGGCGTTTGTCGATGCCCAGCTGTTCGACGTGGTGATGGCCTGTCTGTCCAGCCATCAAAAAGATCGTCCCGAGCCGGCGGCGGTCGAGGCGGCGCTCTCGGCGTTTTGTGACCACTATGCGCAAAATGTCGGTCGTTCGCTTCGCGGCGAGCCGCTCACGCCGTGCCCCATGGATGCGTCTGGCCGCGCGGTTCGTCGCGCGGCGATGATCGGTGCGGCGGTCGTCTGTGGCGTGGTTTGGGCTGTGGTCGTGGTTTCGGCCGCGCTGCTGGCGTCGGGCGCTCGCGTGACGGCGACTTTGGGATCGCTCGTGTGGTCTGGGTCGCTACCGGGTATTATTGCCGCACTGGCGTTGGCGCTGCCAGGCATAGCCGGCGTTGCCGCGGGGGCACTTGCGCGCGATCGGCGCTCGGGCTTCCTGCAGGGTGTGCTTGCGCTTTCTGCCTGCGAGGTTCCGGTGCTGGTTGTGGCTGCATGTAGCGTATTTTCCCAACGCGCCGTAATGGGCGGCCTTGTTGCCGCTCTGGTTGCGACCTATACGCTTACGTGGTTTTTGCTTGCGATGGGCTTTGCCTTTGAACTTCCCGTTTCGGCACCACGACGCACAAAAGCCCAGATGGCGACTCCGCTTGCCGGTGGAGCCGCAGCTGCCCGTACTTTTGGCGGACCTGTCGAAGTATCGTCCGATTCTATTTCTACGACCAAGGAGGCCTAGGTCATGGCATCTCAAGTTGAGCTCACCCCATGCGGGGCCATGTTTGACATCTTTAAGCGCGCGGCGCATCTGAGCCATATCGAGCTGTGCGGCTTGGTGCTTTCGTCCCGTCCGCTCGCCGACGGCCGCAGCCCGCAGAGCCGAGCCGCCGATCGCTCTTGGGTTTCCCGCTTCATCGTTCGCGCGCCGGTCGGCACGCTTCAGCAGCGCTACTTTGCCGAATACGGTACCTCGGCTGCGCGTATTATGTCGCAACTGGCCCTGCGCCAGCGCAATCCCATGGACTCCACGGCTGTAATCAATATGGTGTGCGGTCCTGCAGGTGAACCGATGGTGCGCGCGCTCGAAGAGTGCCACCAGGACACGAATCTCTATCGCAACGCGCTCGATCGCCTGTCCCAGGCGGCGGAACTCATGCCCGCCGAGCGCGCCGAGGCCGTGCTGGTGCTGTTTGTCGCCGTCGGCTGTTCGGCGGATGTGCGGTCCTCGGTGAACTATGCCATCGACTACGCGCACGCGACCTGTGGCGGAGGCACCTCCACGCCGCGTTCGCTTGGCATGTCGATGACCGCAGGCGAGCGCGAACCCGCCCCGGCGCACCCCTTGGGCTTGCTGCGCGTGCAAAACAGTTTTGTCGTGAGCGCTCCGCGCTGGATTCAGCCGAGTGAGCAGGGTGTTGAGATTGGCGCGCTGGCCACTGGTGAGGGCGATATTACCGACGTCGGCGACGATGTCTCGGCCCGCCATGCCCATATCTGGTGCGATGCTCAAAATATCTGGCACGTCGAGGACTTGTCGTCCACCAACGGAACCGTGGTGGTAAACGGGGCCACGCGCGTCTGCATTCAGGTCGAGCCCGGCCGTTCCGCCCAACTCAATCCCGGCGACGAGCTCAAGCTCGGCGAATCCACTACCTACGCCATCCTCTTCGGTGCCCTTTAGCCAGTCCTGCCAAATGGTCCCTCCGTCCCCAAGGGATCATTTTGCTCCCGGCAGTCACCCGAGGTAAACCTTTACCGCCCGCCTATATTTGCCGAAATTACACTTGACGGCGGGGTACAATAAGCCCGCATGCGGATTTCCGTTGCGGGCGCTTCCCATCGCCGGGGCGTGCCCGGGAGCATCCGGCATGCGGCCTTTGCGGCGCTCGGTCATGTGCAAGACGGGCGGTCGGGTCTGTGGGGCGCATCAGCTGGCCCTCGCCTCGGCATGTCTTCTCTCCACGCCACGTACCTGCTGCTGAGCCTGCCTGCCAGATGATTGGAAGCAACAGCGTAAATCCCATCACGCCAACATCCCGGTGATCGCCGGGGCCTGTATACCTATATGAGAGGAGAGGGGTATATGGCGCGTAAGTTTAAGTCTATGGACGGCAACGAGGCGGCCGCATATGTTTCGTATGCGTACACCGAGGTAGCGGGAATCTATCCCATTACGCCGTCCAGCCCGATGGCCGACCATGTCGACCAGTGGGCGGCCCAGGGTCGCAAGAATATCTTCGGCACCCCGGTCAAGGTCGTCGAGATGGAGTCCGAGGCAGGTGCAGCCGGTACCGTTCACGGTTCGCTGGGCGCCGGTGCTCTGACCACCACCTACACGGCTTCTCAGGGTCTGCTCCTGATGATCCCGAACATGTACAAGATCGCGGGCGAGCAGCTCCCGGGCGTCTTCCACGTCTCCGCGCGTTGCGTCGCTTCCCACGCCCTGAACATTTTTGGCGATCACTCCGACGTCATGGCCTGTCGTCAGACCGGCTTCGCCATGCTCGCCGAGGGTAACGTCCAGGAGGTCATGGACCTCTCGCCGGTGGCTCACCTTGCCGCCATCGAGGGTAAGACCCCGTTCCTTAACTTCTTCGACGGCTTCCGCACCAGCCACGAGATCCAGAAGGTCGCCATGTGGGACTACAAGGATCTGGCCGAGATGTGCGACATGGACGCCGTCCAGGCTTTCCGCGATCACGCGCTCAACCCTGAGCACCCGCATACCCGCGGTAGCCACGAGAACGGCGACATCTTCTTCCAGAACCGCGAGGCCTGCAACAAGGTCTACGACGAGCTTCCCGCCGTCGTCGAGGGCTACATGAAGAAGATCAACGAGAAGCTCGGCACCGATTACGGCCTGTTCAACTACTACGGCGCTCCCGATGCCGATCGCGTCGTCGTGTGCATGGGCTCCTTCTGCGACGTGCTCGAGGAAGTCATCGACTACCTCAACGCTCACGGCGAGAAGGTCGGCCTGGTCAAGGTTCGCCTGTTCCGTCCGTTCTCCATCAAGCACTTCGTCGACGTTCTCCCCGAGACCGTCAAAAAGATCGCCGTTATGGACCGCACCAAGGAGCCGGGTTCTATCGGCGAGCCGCTCTACCAGGACGTCGTCTCCGCTCTCTACGAGGCCGGCAAGACGGGCATCAAGGTCGTCGGCGGCCGTTACGGCCTGGGCAGCAAGGACACGCCTCCCGCGTCCGCGTTCGCTGTCTTCGAGGAGCTTAAGAAGGACGAGCCCAAGCGCGAGTTCACCATCGGCATTGTCGATGACGTGACCAACCTGAGCCTGCCCGAGGCCGAGGATGCGCCCAACACCGCAGCCCCCGGCACCATCGAGTGCAAGTTCTGGGGTCTGGGTGGCGACGGTACCGTCGGCGCCAACAAGAACTCGATCAAGATCATCGGCGACCACACCGACAAGTACGTCCAGGCCTACTTCCAGTACGACTCCAAGAAGACCGGCGGCGTCACCGTCTCGCACCTGCGCTTTGGTGATTCCCCGATCCGTTCGCCGTACTACGTGACCAAGGCCGACTTTGTCGCCTGCCATAACCCCAGCTACATCGTTAAGGGCTTCAAGATGGTCCGCGACGTCAAGCCGGGCGGCACCTTCCTGGTCAACTGCCAGTGGAGCGACGAGGAGTTCGCCGAGCACATGCCCGCCGTGGCCAAGCGCTACATCGCGAACAACAACGTCAACGTCTACCTGATCGACGCTATCGACCTGGCGGCCAAGGTCGGCATGGGCAAGCGCACCAACACGGTGCTCCAGTCCGCCTTCTTCGCGCTGGCCAAGGTCCTGCCCGCCGAGGACGCCCTGCAGTACATGAAGGACGCGGCTACCAAGTCCTACATGAAGAAGGGCCAGGCCATCGTCGACGCCAACCACAAGGCCATCGATGCCGGCGCTACCGCTTTCCGTAAGTTCGAGGTTCCGGCCGACTGGGCTACCGCCGAGGATGCCGCTCCCGTCGAGCTCTCCGAGGAGACCAAGTCCGCTATCGCCCAGCAGGTCAAGAACCTGCTCGAGCCCATCGATCGCATGGACGGCGACAGCCTGCCTGTTTCCGCCTTCGTCGATTGCGCCGACGGCCAGTTTGAGCTGGGCGCCTCCGCATACGAGAAGCGCGGCGTCGCCGTGGTCGTTCCCCACTGGGACGAGACCAAGTGCATCCAGTGCAACCAGTGCGCCTACGTGTGCCCGCATGCCACCATCCGTCCGTTCGCGATGACCGAGGACGAGGCTGCCGCCGCGCCCGAGGCTACCCGCACGCTCGACGCCATGGGCCCCAAGGCCAAGGGCATGAAGTTCACTATGGCTGTGTCCCCGCTCGACTGCATGGGTTGCACCAACTGCGTCAAGGTCTGCCCCAAGGGCGCCCTCGAGATGGTTCCCACCGAGCAGGAGATGGACCAGCAGCCCGTTTGGGACTACATGGTCGAGAACGTCTCCGAGAAGAAGGAGCTCATCGCGGCCAACGTCAAGGGCAGCCAGTTTAAGCAGCCCTACCTGGAGTTCTCGGGCTCCTGTGCCGGCTGTGCCGAGACCGCCTATGCACGTCTGGTGACCCAGGTCGCCGGCGACCGCATGTTCATTTCCAACGCCACCGGCTGCTCCTCCATTTGGGGCAACCCCGCTGCCACCGCTCCTTACTGCAAGGACAAGGACGGTCACGGCCCGGCGTGGAACAACTCCCTGTTCGAGGACAATGCCGAGCACGGTCTGGGCATGGCCGTCGGTTACGAGGCCGTCCAGAAGAAGCTGATCGCCGCTACCCAGGACATCATCGCTGCCGATGGTCCGTCCGATGAGCTCAAGGCCGCCGGCCAGGCTTGGATCGACTCCGTCAACGACGCCGAGGCCTCCAAGACCGCTGCCGCCGCCTACGTTGCCGAGCTCGAGAAGTGCGGCTGCGACGCTTCCAAGGCGATCCTCGCCGACAAGGCTTACCTCACCAAGAAGTCCTTCTGGATCTTCGGCGGCGACGGCTGGGCCTACGACATCGGCTTCGGTGGCCTGGACCACGTCCTGGCTTCCGGCCACAACGTCAACGTCTTCGTCTTCGACACCGAGGTCTACTCCAACACCGGCGGTCAGGCCTCCAAGGCCTCGAACCTGGGCCAGGTCGCTCAGTTCGCCGCTGCCGGTAAGGTGACCAAGAAGAAGTCCCTGGCCGAGATCGCCATGAGCTACGGCTACGTCTACGTGGCGCAGGTCGCCATGGGCGCCAACCCGGCTCAGACCCTCAAGGCCATCCACGAGGCCGAGGCCTACGACGGCCCGTCCCTCATCATCGGCTACAGCCCCTGCGAGATGCACTCCATCAAGAAGGGTGGCATGCAGAACTGCCAGGCCGAGATGAAGAAGGCTGTCGAGTGCGGTTACTGGAACCTCTTCCGCTTCAACCCCGAGGCTGCTGCCGGCAAGAAGTTCTCGCTCGATTCCAAGGAGCCCGCGGGCGGTTATCAGGAGTTCCTGATGAACGAGGCCCGTTACGCTTCGCTGACGCGTTCCTTCCCCGAGCGCGCCGAGGAGCTCTTCAAGGAGAACGAGCAGGCCGCCATGGACCGCTATCAGCATCTGCTGAAGCTCAAGACGGTGTACAACGAGGCCTAGGTCTCCCACCGCAGGATCTGAGGGCTGACCTTCGCGGACGCCCTCGGACATGAAAGAACCCCCGCTGCGCACTACGTGCGGCGGGGGTTCT
>CATYUU010000011.1:0-46007 GCA_958413455.1 uncultured Collinsella sp.
GATTCTGGGCACCGAGCAGGACTTTACCGAGCTGTGCGAGGCGGCCGAGAAGCTTGGCATTTCCATCATTCTGGACGGTGTGTTCAACCATACGGGCGACGACTCGATCTACTTTAACCGCTACGGCAATTATCCCGGCGTCGGTGCTTGGCAGAGCGAGGACTCGCCGTGGCGCGATGCATTTTACTTCCATGAGGACGGTTCGTATGACTGCTGGTGGGGCGTGGGCAATATGCCCGCCATCAATGAGAGCTCCGAACTGGTACGCGAGCGGCTCCTGGGCAAGGACGGCGTGATCCGCAAATGGCTGCGCGCCGGCGCTCACGGCTGGCGCCTGGATGTGGCCGACGAGCTTTCGGACGATTTCCTGACCGAGATCAAAAAGGCCGTACTTGCCGAAAAGCCCGACGCGCTGCTGCTCGGCGAGGTCTGGGAAGACGCCTCCAACAAGATCAGCTACGGCCATCTGCGTCGCTACCTGCAGGGCTCCGAGCTGGACTCTGCTATGGATTACCCCTTCCGCGACATGGTCATCGGCTTTTTGATGGGCTACAAAAACGCCTACCAAGCTGCCGAGGATATCGAGACCCTGCGCGAGAACTACCCGCGCGAGGCATTATCCTGCGCGCTCAATCTGCTGTCGAGCCACGACCGCCCGCGCATTATCTCGGTGCTCGGCGGTGGCCCCGACGAGTCGCAGCTGCCCGAGAGTGAGCGCAGCAAATGGCGCCTGGACGAGAACTCCATGGGCCTGGCCAAGAGCCGCTTTTGGCTGGCGACGCTCATGCAGATGACGTTCCCGGGCGTTCCCTCAATCTATTACGGTGACGAGTACGGCTTGGAGGGTCTCACCGATCCGGGCAATCGCCGCACCATGCCGACCAAGGAAAACCTGCACGACTTCGATACGTTCGCGATCGTCAAAAACGCATCTGCTGTGCGCCGCGCGCTGCCGTTTATGATCGACGGTGAGATCAAGGCCTTCGCGCTCAATGACGAGGTGCTGGCCTACAACCGTAGCGGTAAAGACGGCGAGTCCGCGACCGTCATCATCAACCGCAGCCTGCGCAATTCACACCGGGTGACGATTCCGGCGCTCGGCGAATGCGCGAGCGATGTGATCAGCGGTCACGAGTGCGAGATCCACAACGGAACGGTCACGCTCGACCTGTACCCGCTGGGCTCGTCGATCATCTATCACCATGTCGAGCAGCGCCTGCAGGAGCCGCTCGATCACGGTGCGGGTGTTGTGTGCCATATCACATCGGTGCCGACCGACGACGGCAAGCCGGGTACGATCGGCGCGCCCACGCGTCGTTTTATCGACCATCTGGCCGCCATGGGCATGCGCTACTGGCAGGTTCTCCCCGTCAACCCCACGGACTTCTTCCGCTCCCCTTACGCCGGTCCTTCGGCCTTTGCAGGCAATATCTACCTGCTACCCGAGAGCCACGAGGAGCTGGCAGCCGACTTTGAGACCTGGAAGGCCCGCGGCGGCGAGGATGCCGATCCGCTGTACACCGCGTTTAAACATCGCAATGCCGATTGGCTCGAGAAATACTGCGTCTACATGGCCGTTAAGAAGTACTTTGAGGGCGAGTCGCGCCATGATTGGCCGACAGATCTCGCGCGCTACAACGAGCATCTGATTGACGACAAGCGCTTCCACGACGAGGCCGAGCTTCAGGCGTACATGCAGTACCGCTTTGACCTGGCTTGGTGCGAGCTCATGAACTATGCGCACAAGAAAGGCATCGAGGTTATCGGCGATATTCCTATGTACGTGTCCGACGATTCGGCAGACGCATGGAGCGAACCCGAGAACTTCTGGCTGTCCGATACCGGCAAGGCGATTGAGATTTCCGGTGCGCCGCCCGACAACTTTGCGCCAAAGGGCCAGATGTGGGGCAACCCGACGTTCCGCTGGGACCACATGAAGCAGAACGGCTATAGCTGGTGGATGGATCGCCTACGTCGTGCATTTTCGCTCTACGACCGCGTGCGTCTGGATCACTTCCTGGGCTTCCACAGCTACTTTAGTATCCCCGCGGGCAAGGCTTGCGCCGAGGGCCGCTGGCTGGCGGGTCCGGGTAAGGACCTATTCCAGACCGCCTATGACGAGCTGGGCCCGCTCAACTTTATCGCCGAGGACCTGGGCTATTTGACGCCCGGTGTTCGCGCCATGGCTTCGACCTGCGGTTTCCCCGGCATGGACGTGCTGGAGTTTAGCGATTACGACGTCCGTTGCGGAATTCATCCCACACCGGGCAAGATCCTGTACACCTCGACGCACGACACCTCGACGCTTGCCGGCTGGTGCACGCACTCCTTTACGGGCGGCGACGAGCCGAGCGGCATTGAATTGGCAAACGAGCTCATGGGCAATGCCCTGGCAAGCGATGCTCCGCTCGTGATGATGCCGCTGCAGGACATACTGGGGCTGGGTGACGATGCACGTATGAACGTGCCGGGTGTGGCCACGGGCAACTGGACCTGGCAGGCAGACGAGGCAGACATTGCAGCCGCCGAGGGCAAAACCGCACAGCTCCTGCGCAACAACCATAGATTCTGGGGCGAAGCGTGATAAAACCCCCGATATAGGGTACAGTTACAAATGTTTGAATTTTTGCGGGCAGAGTAATCTGCCCGCTTTGTGCTGAAAAGGAAGTATTATGGCGCGCTACGATTACAAGTGCTCGAGCTGCGGCAACGTGTTTGAGGTTGAGCATCCCATGTCCGAGACTCCCGAGGTCGTATGCCCCAGCTGCGGTGCCCCGGCGGCCAAGACGTTCTCGGCCAGTGGCATTAAATTTGAGGGCAGCGGTTTCTACAACACCGACCAGCGAAGCGGCGGCTCCAGCACCAGCGCCACCAGCGGCTGCTGCGCCAACTGCCCGCATAACCACTAGAAACCGAACAGCCCTGCGACCGACACCGATCGCGGGGCTGTTTCTTTAGCTACCCAGGTTTCCTTATGAGTTGCGGTGAAATAAGGACTGTTTGGCGGGCAGAAGCGGCTTTTCAATCCCTATTTCACCGCAACATAGTAGTTACTTGCGGACCAGCCTGGCGCAGAAGTGGCCGTCGTAGGAGTCGGCGTTTACCGGCACGCTTTGGAAGAGGCCTCGATCGTTCTGGCGTACGGATACGAGCTTCTTGGCCTGGTCGAACTCGGGGAGTTGCAGAATCTGTGCCTCGGAAAGCGGTGCCACGCTAAAGCCGACACCCTCGGGAGAAGCAAGGAAAGCATCCACCACCTGCGTGTTCTCCTCGTCGAAGACCGAGCACGTCGCATAGATGAGCTCGCCACCGGCAGCCACGCGCGCAGCAGCCTCTTTGAGCATCGTCAGCTGCAGCTTGGGCAGCTCGGTCGTAACGTCGTTCTCGGTCAGGCGCCACGGAATCTCGGGATGGCGGCGCATGGTGCCGGTGCCCGAGCACGGCGCATCGATAAAGACCGTGTCGAACTTAACCGGCTCGCCAAGCATGGCATCAAACGATGTCAGTACTTCATCAAGCTCGCAGGCATCACCCGAAACCGTACGAACGCCCTGAATACCGGCCTTATGCAGGCGAGCGAGATTCAGATCGCACTTGCGATCATGCAAATCGAGCGCCGTATGCTGACGCTCATAGCCCGCACGCTTGGCCTGGCACATCATCACATAGGTCTTGGTGCCACGACCGGCACCAATCTCAAGGCAGCTACCAGGGCGCGTGGCAGCTGTAGCGATAAGCTGCGCATTGAGATCAGATGCCACCGCGGCAGCACGCTCAAACACACCCGAAGCAACGGTAACCTGGGCATCAACCGGGGCATGGCAGCCCGGGAAGACAGGCGCGACGAGCTGCGAGATATACGGATCGGGCTTGGTCGCAAAGGCGTTCTTATGCAGGGCCAGCGGCGCGGGGGCCAGATTGCCGGCAAAGTTAAGTGCACCCTCTGGCGTGTCGAACGATGCCATAATGCGAGCGCACAGCCAACGCGGTAGACCCATCAGGCGCGACAGACGAACCAAGCGTCGCTCAGACTCATCCACATCGGACGCAGTGGCAAAGTCCTCAACGTTGTCCGCGACCTTATGCAGCACGGCATTGGCCAAACCGGCGGCAGACTTAGCTCCGCTGCGCACCAGCTCAACACCCTGACTTACGGCAACGCGGCCAGGGGTATGAAGGTAGAGCATCTCGAAGGCCGAGATACGAAGCGCCATGCGAACACGCGGCGCAACCTTTTTAGGCTTATCAAGAAACTGATCGAGCAGCTCGTCCAAAATACCCTGCGTGGCGGCAACACCCAGCGCCAAGCGGGCGGCAAAAGCGGAATCACGCTGGTCAATAGCCTTGGCCGATGCGCGAGAGGACAGCACGTCACGCGCATACATACCGCGGCGATCGGCCTCCATTAGCACATCGAGCGCAAGCTTGCGTGCGGGAGACAGCTTGCTCATGACAAAACACCCCACGAAAGATCGGCACCCTGCAGGCCAGCAGCCCAGGCAGAAGCAGCCATAGCACGCTTGCCATCAGGCTTAACCTCGAGCAGCTCAACCGTGCCATCGGAAAGACCAAGGTAAACACGCTTGGCCTTAACGAGAACCTGACCCTCGCCAAGCGACACATCAGCCGGCGCAGCATCGAGCACGCGCACGGTCTTGCCGGCAATCACGCAACGAGCAGGCGCGGTATCGGACGAGGCCAGCACATGACGCACGCAATCAAGCGCCGCCATTTGCGGATCCAGGCGCATCTCCTGTTTAGAAATCTTGGCGGCATGGGTAACGAGCGCCTCATCCTGTTCAGTCCACACGGCGGTACCATCGGCAAGCGACGGCAGCGTATCGGCCAGCAGCTTACCGCCCAGCTCGCCAAGCTCCATCGTGAGCGCCTCGGCATGCTTACCGGCAACCGAGGTCGAGGCCTGCGCGCAATAAGCACCAGTATCAACGCCATGCCCGATGCGCATGATAGAAACGCCGGCAACATCGTCACCAGCAAGAATGGCACGCTGAATGGGAGCAGCGCCACGCCAGCGAGGCAACAAGGACGCATGAACATTCACAATACCAAGCGGCGCCATATGCAGCACCTCATCAGGCAAAATGCAGCCATAGGCAGCCACACAGAAAATATCGGCATCCGCAGCCTCGAGCTGATCGATAACATCCGCCGTCATACGATTAGCCTCAACAACCGGAAGACCAAGCTCAAGCGCCTTGGCCTTAACAGGAGACGGCTCCAACTTTTTACCACGCCCGCGAACAGCATCGGGACGAGTAATGACAAGCGAAATCTCGTTCCCAGCCTCAAAAAGCGAAGTCAGCGAAGGCACAGCAAAATCAGGCGTACCCATAAAGACAATACGCATAAAGAACGTCTCCCCTCAACCAAAGCCGAGACGGCTACATAGAACAGCGGAAAGCCAAGTACCCAGCCCATCCGCAATAACAATTCAACAAGAACAAATATACCCAAAACCAAAGAAAGAGCCGCAATAAAAGCAGCTCTTTCAGCAAAGCACCTATCAGCGAAGACGCCCATCCCTGGCCCGACGGCACCCGGGCGAACCGAGCCAGAACAACGCAGTCCCCGGTGCTGAGCGCCCACATCTCGTCCCGCGCGCAGTTTCGCAGCAAAGCGAGAATGTTTGAGCACGGGATGATATGTGGGCGCTCAGCACCGGGGACGGTGGGACCTACTCCGTCTCGCCCGGTCGAGCGCCGCGGGCCAGGGCGTCCTGGTACTCCTTGACTGCCTTGATCCTCTGCATGGGCTTCAGTCGCTCGAACATGGTGTTGCCGTGCAGGTGATCAATCTCGTGCTGCAGGCACACGCAGAACAGGTCGCCCGTGGCCTCATAGCGAATCAGGTTGGCATCCAGATCGTACGCCTCGACGACAACATGGTCGGGACGCTCGATCTCGCAGCTAATGCCTGGGATAGACAGGCAGCCCTCGCTAAAGGGCACCAGATGGTCGCTCTGCTCAACAATGACGGGATTGATGAGCACGTACGGGTCGTAGTCGTTTTTGTCGCTGTAGTCGCAGTCGATGGTGACGAGCTGAATGAGCTCGCCGATCTGCGGGGCAGCTAGGCCGCAACCGCCGTTCTCGAACATCATCTTCTTCATCTTCTCGGCAAGCGCCTCGATCGCCGGGGTGATCTCCTCGATGACGGCGCACTCCTGGCGCAGGCGAGGGTCGGGCGACAGTACGATTCCGTTGGCTTCCATGGCCATCCTTTCGAGTTGTTACATCAAATCATAGGCGTCGACGTCAACGCTCACGCTCACGCCGCGCACAGAGCCCACCTCTTTGAGGCAGGCGTCGATATCATCAGAGACATGGTACCCCACGGGCGACTTCACAAGCAGATGGAAGCGGTAGCGGTCCTTGGCTCTCTCGATTACACACGAAGCCGGGCCCAGCACCTGCGGCACGGCACTCCCCGCCCGCAAAAAGTCGGGCGCGGCAGCATGCCAACGGCGCTTGAGGAGCTTTGCAATGCGCCCGATGTGGTCCTGTGCTTCGTCTCGGTTCGCCGACCACACCAAGATGTTGACCAGGCGAACAAACGGCGGGTACAGCGCGTCGCGGCGCTGGTCCAGGTCGTAGTCGGTAAAGATCGAACGGTCATGCTCAGCGACGGCGCGAATGACCGGGTCCTCGGGCAGGTAGGTCTGGATGATGACCTCGCCGGGGCGATCACCACGACCGGCACGGCCGGCGACTTGCTCCAGCAGATCGTAGGCGCGCTCCCCTGCGCGGAAGTCCGGCAGCTTGAGGGCGAAGTCGGCATTGACCACGCCCACGAGCGTGACCTCGGGAAAGTCGAGGCCCTTTGCGATCATTTGGGTGCCCAGCAGCACCGCGCAATCGGCGGCATCGAACTGCTCAAGCAGCTTTTTGTGCGCATCCTTGCCGCGCGTGGAATCGGCATCCATGCGAATAATGGCGACATCCTCGGGAAGCATCTGGTGCAGTGCGTCCTCGATCTGCTGCGTGCCCAGACCCATTTTTGCCAGGTAGCGACTGCCACATTTGGGGCAACGGCTTGTGGGCGCGGGATAGGGTTGCACGCGCCAAGACGAACCGCAGGTGTGACACTGCAGCGTGTGCGTGCGCTCGTGATACGTAAGCGCGGTGGAGCAGTGGTTGCAGGTGGGGACGCAGCCGCACTCGCGGCACATCAGGAACGGCGCAAAGCCGCGGCGGTTATGTAGTAGCACTGCCTTCTCGCGGCGCTCGACCACACGCTCCAGGCCTTCCATCAGCGGTTTTGAGAACATGGAGCGACTGCCGTGAGAAAACTCACGGCGCAGGTCGGCGATTCGAACCGTAGGCAGCACAGCGTGTCCAGGCCGCTCGGGCATCTCGACGCGCGTCCAGGTGGCACCGTTATACGTGCCACGGCGGCAGCGGTAGAGGGCCTCGGCCGAGGGCGTGGCGGAGCCCAACACGAGCGGGCAGCGGTAGCGGCGCGCCATCTCGGCCGCCACCTCGCGCGCGTGGTAACGCGGGCTGGAGCCCTGCTTGTAACTGTTCTCGTGCTCCTCGTCGATGATGATGAGGCCCAAGTCGCTGAGCGGGCAAAAGAGCGCCGAGCGGGCGCCCACGACCACGCGCGCGGCACCGCTGGCGACCATATCCCACTGGTCCAGGCGCTCGCCGGCCGAGAGGCGCGAATGGAACACGGCGACCGTCTCGCCAAAACGCGAGCGGAAGCGGCCGACGGTCTGGGCCGTCAGCGAGATCTCGGGCACGAGCACGCAGGCCGAACGGCCGGCCGCCAGCACGCGCTCGATGGCGGAGAGATAAACCTCGGTTTTGCCGGAGCCGGTGACGCCGTCGACCAGCACCACGTCGCCATGAGCGTCCAGACGGGCGCGCTCAATCTGCGCGAGCGCCTGCTGCTGACCGTTGGTGAGTGCGACCGGTGCCTTGCCGCTTGCCGAGGAGAGCGTGGTCTGTTCATTGCAGCCACGCCACGCACGGCGCTCCTCCACCACCACGACGCCGCGTTTTTCGAGCGCCTTGATGGTAGCCGACATGCTGTTATAGAGCAGGTTGAGGTCACGCGTCGTGACCGGGCCGCACCGCAGTGCCTCGATGAGCTGACGCTGACGGACCGCGGTCTTGGGCGGCGTGTAGTCGAAACCCTCGGGTGTGAGCATGACCCAGCGGTTTTGGATAGGCTTGACGGCGGGACGTTCAACCGTCCACATGCCGTCGTCGCTCTTGACCACCCGCGGACTGCCGCCCGGGGGCAAAAACAGGCGCAGGCACTCGGAAAGCGTCGCAACATACTCGCGGCTCATCCAGCGTGCGATACGGGCGGCCTCTGCGGTAAAGAGCGGCTTGCTGAGGATAGCCTCGATAGGCTTGATACGCGCGGGATCGAGAGCGCTGTTGCCCTGCAGGTCACCCAGCTCAAACGCAATGTCGACGATATAGCCCGCGGCCGCACGGTTACCAAAGTGGACCAGGACCGTGGATCCGATCTGCGCCTCGTTGGCAAAGGACCGGGGAATGCCATAAGCAAACGGCTCGGACAGCGCACGCGTCGGGATGTCGAGGACCACGCTCGCATAGGCGGTGACGGGTTCGGGCGCAGGCTTAGGCTGAGCCGAGGCAGCGGCAGGCACAGGCTTCACCGGAGCCCGCTCGGGTTCAGGCGAACCAAACAGCGAAAGTTGCTCAGCCATGGCCCCAGCACCTCCTATCCCATACGTCTACGGAAACAAGAGCCCCGCTCTGAGTGAACGGGGCTCGGATACAAACGTTTGCGCAGCGATTACAGCGCCATCGTGCGGGCGCGATCGATGCGCGCCAGGCAGTCGTCGCGGCCGACGAGTGCCATGGTCTCGCCCAGCGGAGGGCTCACCATGTTGCCGCAAACGGCGACGCGCACGGCCTGGAACACCACGCGCTTCTTAAGGTCCATCTGCTCGGGCAACGGCTCAAGCGCAGCGTCGATGTTGGCAGCCGTCCACTCGTCCACGCCCTCGAGCGCGGCCTTGGCGGCATCCAGAATGGCACCCATGCCCTCCTTGGCCAGGCCCTTGTTGACGGACTTCTCGTCATACTCGAGCGTCTCGGCCGTAGCGAAGATGGGAGCGGCGACGGTCACGGCGTCGGCCGGCATCTTGGTGCGCGGCTTAACGATGGCGGCAAGCGCGTCGATCCAATCCTCGCCGTACTCGACATTACCCTCGATGAGACCCGCCTCGTGCAGCTCGGGAACCATGATCTCGTCGGCAAACTGAGCATCGGACATGCCATTGATGTACTCGGCGTTGACCCAGTCGAGCTTCTTGGGGTCGAAGGTCGCCGGGTTCTTGGAGATGCGGTCGAGCGAGAACTTGCTGGCCAGGACATCGCGCGGGATGATCGTGGTCTCGCCGTCGAGCGACCAGCCGAGCAGCGCCAGGTAGTTGACGAAGGCGTCGGACAGGTAGCCGGCGTCGCGGTACTCCTCCACCGAGGTGGCGCCGTGGCGCTTGGAGAGCTTTTTGCCGTCGGCGCCCAGGATCATGGAGATGTGAGCGAACGTGGGCACAGGAGCGCCGAGGGCCTCGTAGACCATGACCTGACGCGGGGTGTTGGACAGGTGGTCGTCGCCGCGGATGACATGGGTGATCTTCATCATGGCGTCGTCGACAACGGTCGCGAAGTTGTACGTGGGCGTGCCATCGGAGCGGAAGATGACAAAGTCGTCGAGCTCCTTGGCGTCGAAGGTCACCTCGCCGTGGACGGCGTCGTGGATAACGACGTCGCCGCGGTCCTCGGGCACCTTGATGCGCAGGACGTAGGACTCGCCGGCCTCGATGCGACGGCGGGCCTCCTCGGGATCAAGATCGCGGCAACGGCGCTGATAGCCCTGGAAGGGGTCCTTGCGCTCCTGCGCGGCCTTGCGGTCGGCATCGAGCTGCTCCTTGGTGCAGAAGCAGGGATAGGCCTTGCCCTCGTCCCAAAGCTTCTGGGCGGCCTGCTTGTACAGGTCCAGGCGCTCGGTCTGGGCGTAGGGGCCAAAGTCGCCGCCCACCTCGGGACCCTCGTCCCAGTCCAGGCCCAGCCAGCGCATAGCGCGCAGGATGATCTGCGTGTTCTCGTCGGTGGAGCGGGTGGGGTCGGTGTCGTCGATGCGCAGGATGAACGTGCCGCCGTTTGCGCGGGCGAAAGCCCAGTTATAGATAGCGGTGCGGGCGCCGCCGATGTGCAGCTTGCCCGTGGGTGAGGGTGCAAAGCGGACGCGAACGTCTGATGCCATGGAAATCTCCTCGATTGCAGGATGGATGTCTAACCGCACCAGTATAAAGCATCAAAGCTGCCTCCGCACAAAGGGCACCGACCCAATCATTGGGGACAGACTTAAATGACCAGTCGCTGGGAACGTTCTTGGTTTAAGACTGATCATTTAATTCTGTCCCCAATGAGTAGGTGCGGAAAGGGTGTGAATGTTTGATTTACGCGCTATGATGTGCCCTTGCATAGAGAGCCCGGCGGAATGGTAACGGTCGCCGGGACACGTTTTTGAAAGGACTATCATGTCAGAAGAACTTCGTTCCATCCCGCCCCAACACGGGTCCTTCGTATTTACGTCGGAGTCGGTGACCGAAGGTCATCCCGATAAGATCGCTGACCAGATCAGCGACGCCGTCCTCGACGCAATCCTCGCCAAAGAAATAGAGCTCCAGGAGCAGGGTTACATCGCCCCCAACGGCGTGCCTGCCAACGTGGAAAACGTCCGCTGCGCCTGCGAGACCCTCGTGACCACCGGCACCGTCATCGTCGCCGGCGAGATTCGCACCCAGGCCTACGTAGACGTTCAGGAAATCGCCCGTGGCGTTATCCGCCGCATTGGCTACAACCGTGCCAAGTTCGGTTTTGACTGCGACACCTGCGGCGTCATGAGCCTCATCCACGAGCAGTCGCCCGATATCGCCCAAGGCGTTGACGAGTCCTTCGAGACTCAGACCGGCGCTACCACCGACCCGATCGACCTGATCGGTGCCGGCGACCAGGGCATGATGTTCGGATATGCCTCCAACGAGACCAAGACCCTCATGCCCATGCCGCACTACCTGGCAAGCCGCCTGGCCGAGCGCCTGGCCGCCGTGCGCCACGACGGTACCCTCGCCTATCTGCGTCCCGACGGCAAGACCCAGGTCACCGTGCGCTACGAGGAAGGCAAGCCCGTCGAGGTCACGACCATCGTCATCTCCACGCAGCACGCTGCCGAGATCGAGGACATGGGCAAGATCAAGGCCGACCTCATCGAGCACGTCATCACTCCGGTCATGGCCACTGAGAACATGCCGTGGGATAACGCGGACATCTACGTGAACCCCACCGGTCGCTTTGTCGTGGGCGGCCCCATGGGCGACACGGGCCTCACCGGCCGCAAGATCATCGTCGACACCTACGGCGGCTACGGTCGTCACGGCGGCGGTGCCTTTAGCGGAAAGGACTGCACCAAGGTCGACCGCTCCGCCGCGTATGCCGCGCGCTGGGTCGCCAAGAACGTGGTCGCCGCCGGTCTGGCCGACCGCTGCGAAGTCGAGCTTGCCTACGCCATCGGCGTTTCCAAGCCCCTTTCAATCATGGTCGACACCTTCGGAACCGCCAAGGTTGCCGAGGACACGATCGTTGAGGCCGTAGAGAAGACCTTCGACCTGCGCCCGGGTGCAATCATCCGCGACCTAGACCTGCGTCGCCCCATCTACGAAAAGACGGCAGCCTACGGTCACTTCGGCCGCGAAGACCCCGACTTCACCTGGGAGAAAACCGACCGAGTCGAAGAACTCAAAGCAGCCTGCGGCCTGTAAGCTAACTCGAAAAGCTACAGCCAAATAACAACGCACCAAAAGAAGTACCGGCCCCAACCGGTACTTCTTTTTTATTTAAAGGTGGTGAAGATGAGCCTACCTGGGACATGGAATAAATCACAGGCCGATAAATTTTGCAGCAGAGCGACTCCAACCATGTATCCTAAGTTCCGAGGGCTTTAGTATTTGGTCGATCGCGAGTTCCGCACGAGCCGGAGGCCACTTAATGTGGCCTCCGTGGAGCAGGACTGTCCGAGCAGGCGACCAAATACTAAAGCCCTCGGAACGGCGGGACAGAGTATGCCCCGCCCCTCGGGACGACGGGATAGATAAGGAGCATCCATGGCAGGCAAGCCGCAAACACTAGCTACGACCTCGGCATTCGAGATCTTGGGCCCCGTCATGGTCGGCCCCAGCTCATCGCACACCGCCGGCGCCCTGCGCTGCGCCCAAGTTGCCGCCAGCCTGCTGGAAGGCCGCATCACCAAAGTCACCTTTGGCCTGTGGAACTCCTTCGCCCACACCTACCGCGGCCACGGCACAGACCGTGCGCTCGTCGCGGGCATACTGGGCCTCGACACCGATGACGAGAACATCAAGCAGGCCTTCGACCTCGCGCGCGAGCAGGGCCTCGAATATCACTTTGACATCAAGGGCGACGACGCCTCCATCCACCCCAACACCGTCGACATCGAAATGGTCGACGACACGGGCGCCACGGCACAGGTCCGCGGCGAGAGCCTGGGCGGCGGCAAGATGCGCATCAGCCGTATTAACGGCGTCGGCGTCGACATCTCGGGCATGTATTCCACGCTCTTCGTGGCGCACAAGGACGTCCCCGGCGTGCTCGCCGCGCTCACCAACCTGCTCGCCTACGCCCACGTAAACATCGCCTTCTGCCGCACCTACCGCACCGAAGTGGGCGGCCAGGCCTACTCCGTCTTTGAGACCGACGGCGCGCCCGACGACACCGTCGTCCCCATGCTGCGCAAGCTCGACAATGTCGATTACGCGACCTTTATCGAGCTCCCCGGTTCTGCCTCGTCGCTCTCTCCCGGCGTCTCGGCCAAGGAAATCTTCGACGACGGCGAGCAGCTGCTCGATGCGTGCGAGGAAATGGGGCTCAGCATCGGCGCCGTCATGGCCGTTCGTGAGGCGCGTCTGACCGGCGAGGCCCACGCCGTCGCCGCCATGCGCCGCGTGCTCGACGTCATGCGCGAGGAGACCACGGCCCCCCTCGCCAATCCGCAGCGCTCGCTCGGTGGGCTAATCGGCGGCGAGGCCAAGCTCGTCGAAGCCACCGGCCGCAACGATTTGAGTGCAAGCCTGATGGGCCCCGTTCAGACCGATGCCGTGGCCCGCGCCATGGCCGTGCTCGAGCGCTCCGCCACCATGGGCGTGATTGTCGCCGCCCCCACGGCAGGCTCCGCGGGTGTTGTGCCCGGCTGCGTGCTGGCGCTCGCCGATCGCCTGCAGCTCGACGACGAGCAGGTCATGGACGCGCTCTACTGCGCAGCCGCAATCGGCCTCAACCTCACCACAAGCGCCTGCGTTGCCGGCGCCGAGGGCGGCTGCCAAGCCGAGGTCGGAAGCGCCGCTGCCATGGCAGCCGCCGCGTTGGTGCAGATGCTCGGCGGCACGCCCGAGCAGGCGCTCGACGCCAGTTCCATCGCGCTGAGTAACCTGCTGGGCCTCGTTTGTGACCCCGTCGGTGGCCTCGTGGAGGTGCCCTGCCAAAACCGCAACGCCATTGGCGTGGCAGCGGCCTTTAGCTCGGCACAACTCGCCCTCGCAGGCATTAAGAGCTTGGTGCCGTTTGACCAGATGGCACATGTCATGCTCTCGGTGGGCCACGCGTTGCCGGCCACGCTGCGCGAGACGGCAAAGGGCGGCATCGCGCAGGCTCCGGCCGCACTTTCGGCCTGTGCAAAATGCGGTGTGTGCGGATAGCGGCAAAGAACGACTCAAAGGTGGGACAAATGTCCCACCTCTTTTGAATGCCACCGTTTCCGTACCACAAACAGCAGGGCAATCGCTATAATGCAAGCCCAGTAAAAACACGATGAACCGCAAGGCGAAAATCGAAGGATATGCATACGATGTCGCAAAACGATCGAACTCAACTGATTCCCGATCCGCAGCAGCCGAGCAGGCACACCGGCGGCGTTCAGTCGCCGCGTCCTATCGCGCCGAGCCACGGTCAGCAGCGTAGTGCAGCAAACGCTTCCCAACGCCCGAACCAACAGCGACAGCAGCGTCAACAACGTCAGCAGCGCCGGGCAAACGGCAATGCGCCCAAGCAGCCCCCCACGCACGCTCGGGGCGATCGTGGCCCCGCGCGCAAACCCGCCGAGAACAAAAAGTCAGGCAAAAAGACGACGCTCTTTGTCGTCCTGGGTCTTATCGTCATTGTCTATATCGTAGGCATCGTAGCGTTTTCGCAGCTAGCATACCCCAACACCACCATCGCCGGCGTCGACGTCTCGTTCTCCAACGCTTCGTCTGCCGCCACCAAGGTCAACTCGGCATGGAAGCACTATAAGCTCACCGTGACAGGCGATGACTTTAGCTGGTCCTATCAGCCCGAGTCCGATGAACCCATTGTCGACGGCGAAGCTGCCTCAAAAGAGATCATCAGCCACAACGAGGCCTTTGTATGGCCGGTCCGCCTTGTGGAATCCTTAAGCGGCAAGACCAAAACAACTGCTACCTCCAACGAAGTCGATCTTGATCAAGACGTCGACCTGTCCATGCTCTCCGACACCTTTGACCAAAAGAAGTTTGAGAAGGATCTGGGCGCCGCCATCGACGAGTTTAACGAGGGCCGTTCGGGCACGTTCGAGGCCAATAGCTCCTATGACGAGCAGGCCGGCAAGTTTACCGTCGAGAAGGCGCGCTCCAACGAAAAACTCAACCGCGAGCATGTCATTAAGTATGCCGAGCTCGAGCTTGCCTCGCTGGCCGAGACCGTAGATCTTTCCAAGCTCGGCAACGATGCCTATGAGCCACTCAATGGAACGCTGACAGATGATCAGATTCAGGCCGCATGCGATGCCGCCAACAACTTCTTGGGCGTCAACGTGACCCTCAAGCTCAACGGCGAGGATGCCGGCAAGGTTGATGGCAGCTCCGTGTTGCAGTGGATCAGCTTTGCCGATCCGGCCAACCCCACGCTCGATACGTCGCAGATCAGTAGCTGGGCAGCCGAGCTCGCCAACGGCTTTAATACCGTGGGCTCCACTCGCTGGTGGACGCGCGCCGATGGCAAGCAGTGCGCCGTCGAAGGCGGTGACTTTGGTTGGTCCATCGACAGCAGCTCGCTCGCCAAGCAGGTCGAGGACGCCATTAACAACAAGCAGACCGGCGAAATCGAGATCAAGTACTCCCAGAAGGCCGACACCTTTACCGCAAAGGGAGAGCCCGACTGGAAGGCGTATATCGACGTCGACCTGTCCGAGCAGCACGCGCGCTACTATGACGAGAACGGTAATATCGTGTGGGAGGCCAACTTTATTTCCGGCAAACCGGGCGAAGACGCCACCCCCGAGGGCGTGTGGCAGATCAACAGCAACGACGGCGGCAGCACCCTGATCGGAGCCAAGGACCCCGAGACCGGTAAGCCCAAATACGAAAGCCCGGTGAGCTACTGGATGCCGTTCGAGGGCAATATGATCGGCTTCCACGATGCCACCTGGCAAAACGACAAGAGCTTCGATAATGCCGAGTCCTATAAGTGGTGCGGTAGCCACGGCTGCATCAATCTGCGCCTGGCCGACGCCAAGGCATTGCACGATTGCATCAAAGTCGGCCTGTGCGTGGTTGTCCACTCGTAGTGCAACGCGCGCATTCCTACAACGTGGAACCGCTGCGACCAATCTAACAGTTCCGAAAGAAACCGTCCTATGCGCCCGCCCCAACCGGTGGGCGCATATAATTATCGTGGTTCTTTCTATAAAGGAGACGCTATGCCGAATGTCCCCACCATCACCCCGGGCCCGGATGATACCGAGCACACGCCCGAAGGTGCCACCGAAACGATTCCTCTGATTACAAACGTACATGCCGATAAGCAGAACGAACGCGCGAACGATGCGGCCGAGATTTCCGATGAAGAGGCATATGCCAAGCTCAAGGCAAAACGTGCCGAACGTCGACGCAAAAAGCTGATTCGACGCGGTATTGCCGCCGGCGTCGTAGGTGCCATCGCGCTCATTGCCATTGTCGCAACCCTGGTTATCAATGCGCAGCCTCAGGGCGCTAGCGGGCCTGTGACCGACATGGTGACCGAGGGCACGTTTACCACATCGGTCGAGGCGAAAGGACAGCTCAAACCCATTTCGTCCTCGGTGGTCTCCCCTTCTGTCGACGGTACGGTCGATTCGATCAACGTGCAGGCAGGCCAATCCGTCAGCGAGGGCGACGTGCTTATGACCATTAAAAATGACGAGCTCGATCGCAACGTTGCCGAGGCGCAGCGTGCAGTTGCTGCCGCTCAAGAAGACCTCGCTAACGCGAAGAAAGCCGCAGCTGCCGCGCAGGCCACCCCAACAACGGACGTCAATGGAACTTCCGCAGCGGCTGGCGTCTCCGACGCATCAGCGGACACGAACGCCGTATCGGCCGCGCAGCGCAGCCTCGCATCGGCCCAGGCAAACCTCGATCAGGCGAACGCCAAGGCAGCCAGCCGTACGGTCACGGCCCCGAGCTCGGGTAGCATCGTGGAGCTCAACGCCAAGGTGGGCGCCACGGTAACAGGCGGCATGATCATGGGCGAAAGCGATACGAGCGGCGGCAAGCAGTGCATGCAGATCGCCGACCTATCCAAGATGAAGGTGACCGTGCAGGTAGGCGAAAAGGACATCGCCAAGATCGCCGTTGGGCAGAGCGCCAACGTCACGTATCCTGCGTTTCCCGATATCGTGAGCCAGGGCACCGTCACAGCTATCGCGTCGGTGGCAAACTCCGACGCCGCCAACGGTGGCGGCGGCAGCGTAACCTTTAACGTCGACATTCTCATTGAGGCGCCCGACGCGCGCCTGAAGCCGGGCATGACGGCCGAGGTATCGGTGGTGACCGAGCAGCTCGACGACGTGGTGATGGTGCCGACGATGGCGCTCATGACCGAAGACGGCGAACACTATTACGTCAACGTGGCGACCGATGACGAGGGCAAGCAAACCCGTCGCGTGAAGGTGACTGTCGTGACGCAAAACGACAACGAAGCCGTAGTCGGCAAGACACAGGTCAAGCGCAACGACCAGGGCAACGAGATCAACCCCAACGTGCCGGTTACCAAGCTGCGCGATGGCGACACCCTCGTCATGGACACCGGAGCGGACGCAACGGCTGACGGCGGCTACGGCGCGGATTCGGGCAGTATGTCTGCCGACGAGGGCATGTAATGCGTCCCGTTATCGACATCCGCAACGTGCACCGCATCTTTGAAAGCGAGGCGGGGTGCGCCCACATCCTGCACAACGTGAGCCTGGCGGTAAATCCCGGCGAATTCGTCGCTATCACTGGCCCCTCGGGCTCGGGCAAGTCAACGCTCATGAACATCCTGGGCTGCCTGGACAAACCGACGGCGGGCGACTATTACCTGCAAGGGCTCAACGTGGCCGAGCTCGATGATGACGAGCTCACCGAAGTCCGCGCCCTGAGCATTGGCTTTGTCTTTCAGAGCTTCAACCTGCTGCCGCGCCTGTCGGTTATCGAAAACGTCATGCTGCCGCTGGCCTACACCAATGTGCCCCGTAGCCAGCGCGAGATGCGCGCCGTGCACGCGCTGCAGGCCGTCACACTACCGGTCGACCACTGGGACCACCGCATATCCGAGCTCTCGGGCGGCCAGATGCAGCGTGTCGCCATCGCGCGCGCCCTCGTCAATGACCCGCCCATCATCCTGGCCGATGAGCCAACGGGAAACCTGGACTCCGCCACTGGAGCGCTTGTGATGGAGACCTTCCATAGGCTCCAGGAGCGCGGCAAAACCATCGTGCTTATCACACACGACCCCGGCATCGCCGCCGAGGCCGACCGTGCCGTGACCATCCGCGACGGTCGCATTCACGACGGCGCGTATATTCCACATGCACCGCGGACCCTGCGCAGCGCCGTAGATAGCCTGCCCATGATTTCCGCCTCCGCCAACCCGCCGAAAGGAGTGATGGCATGAGCGCCCGCGATCTCATCCAGGAAGCCCTTCACTCGCTCGAGGCCAACAAGGGGCGCAGTCTGCTCACCATCCTGGGCATTGTCATCGGCATCGCCTCGGTTATCGCCATGACTTCGCTCATCGGCGGCATCCAAAACAGCCTGGTCAACAGTCTGGGCCTCAATGCGGCACGCATGGTGCAAATCTATTCGTCGCAAGAACTCACCGAGTCGGACATCGAGAAGCTTCAAAAACTGGTGCCGCAGATAGAGCAGATCGGCATTGTCGACAGCGCGTATACCGAGTATAAGACCGGCGATAAAAGCTATACCGTCATGGCACAGGGTGTCGATAGTGACATGCTTGACGCCGTGGGGGCCAGCAAGCTCGTTGCGGGGCGTACCTATTCCCAGGCCGAGTCTCAATCAGGCTCGCGCGTGGCGCTCATCAGCCGCGGCGGCGCCGATCAGCTGTACGGCAACGAACAGGATGCGCTGGGGAAAACCATCAAGGTGTCCAACGGCGAGGTGCAGATTGTAGGCGTGATTGATGGCGGCAGCGACTCCATGGGCTCTCTCACGCTGTATATGCCACGCGAAACCATCTCAGGTCTGTTTGGCGACGAGAATCCCTCATTCCCCAGCGTGATGGCACTTGCCGCCGAGGGCACGGACATGGATGAGCTTTGTAAGACCATCGAGTCCAAGGTGCGCGCGATGAAGGGCATCGAGGAGGAGGATGAGTACGACAGTGTATCGGCGACATCCATGAAAAGCGCCATCGATGCACTCAACTCCTTTATGGGCGCGTTCTCGCTCATCATGGGTGCTGTCGCCAGCATCTCGCTGCTTGTCGGCGGTATCGGCATTATGAATATGATGCTTACCAACGTAACGGAGCGCATTCGCGAGATCGGCATCCGCCGCGCTCTGGGCGCCAGTCGTCGCGATATCACCGCGCAGTTTTTGGCCGAGTCTTCGGCGCTGTGCGTCACCGGCGGACTGTTGGGTGTCCTGATTGGCTATCTGCTGGCCCTGGGCCTCGCGATGTTTACCTCCGAATCCGGGATTCTTGGCGAGCTCGGTGCCAGCGGGCAAATCACACCGAGTTTTTCAATCGCCACGGTACTGCTGGCCTTCGCCGTCTCCGTCGGCATTGGCGTAATCTTTGGCTTCTACCCCGCTCGACGCGCGGCAAAGCTCGACCCGGTGGAGTGCCTACGCTACCAGTAAGCCACCACCAACAAATTGCGGTGAATTAGGGACTGAATATGCTATTTAGCAGCAAAAACAGACGCTATTTCACCGCAACTTATTGAAGGGCTGCTTGCGCCAGTTCCGTGCGTCGTCCTCGAGCGATTGGCGGATGACAGGCTTGTACGGGTCGAGCTTGCTCGGGGCGCTCCTCGCAGGCGGGAGGGCACGCATGCGCGGCGAGCGCCTAGCGCGCGAACTCCCGTAAGAGCGCGTCTTCCACTTCCCTAAGCGAAAGGGCCCCGCCTCCCTCGGCGGGACGGGCGACCACGATACAGCGAGCTCCCACGTCGCGCGCGGAGGCGATCTTCTCGGCCGTGCCGCCTACGGTTCCCGAGTCCTTGGTCACAAGCCACTGGGCGCCCACCTGCCGAAGCATCGCCTCGTTGAGCTCGCGGGTGAAGGGCCCCTGCATGCCGATGACGTGCGACGGCGAAAACCCCGCGTCGATGCACTTCGTTATAGCACCGGGCAGCGGGAGCACACGCACGAAGAAGCGCTCCGCGAAATCGGCGACGCGCGTGTAGGGAGCAAGCTCCTTGCTCCCCGTCGTGAGAAGCGCGCGACCCGGGTTCTCGGAGAGAAAGCGCGCCGCGCAGGCGATCGACGCGACCGACACGACGCCTTTGGGCAGCGCCTCGACCGGGCGCGTAAGGCGCAGGCATCGTGCACCCACGGCGAGCGAAGCGGCCCGGATGTTGCCGCTTGCGAGCGTAGCGAAGGGGTGCGTGGCGTCGACGACGATGCGCGCGCCGGAAAGCTCACGCTCCATGTCGGCCTCGTCGAGCCTGCCCGCATGCACCTCGATGCCCGGAAGCTCGCCCAAAAGCTCGCCTCCGTACTCGGTTGCCGCGTAGGCACGGGCGGGGATTCCCGCCCCGCTCGCCCATTCGCACAGAAGGCGGCCCTCGGTGGTGCCGGCGAAGATGCGCAGCGCCGGCGCGGATGCGGGGACCGTCACTTCGGGCCGCCTGGGCGCGTGATCTGGTAGAGCAGCGCGTTCATAATGGCGGCCGCCACGGTCGAACCGCCCTTGCGGCCCCTCGCGACGATGGCCGGCACGCGTCGTGCGAGTAGCTCCTCTTTCGCCTCGACCACGTTCACAAACCCGACCGGCACCCCAACGACGAGCGCGGGCGCGATCTTCCCCGCGTCCATGAGCTCGGCGAGGCGCAGAAGTGCTGTGGGAGCGTTGCCGACGGCCACGATGAGCGGACCCTCGATGCCGCAAGCTTTGTCCATGCTCGCAACGGCGCGAGTCGTGCCCGCGGCGCGCGCAGCCGCGGCGACATCAGGGTCGGCCATATAGCACACGGCCTTGCAGCCGATCTTCGCGAGCGCGGGCTTGCTTATGCCTGCGAGCGCCATGTTCGTATCGGTGAGCACCGTGGCCCCTGCGCGCAGTGCGTCGAGCGCACAGTGCGCGGCGTCATGGGTGAACACGAGGGAATCGGCGTACGAGAAGTCGGCAGTGGTGTGGATGACGCGCTTCACGACGGGCTCCTCGAGCGGCGGGAACGTGCGGCCGTCGAGCTCTTCGGTGATGATCTCAAAGCTGCGCCGCTCGATGTCGCCGGGCGCCATCTCCTTGGAATCCATCTAGTACTCCACCCCTTCCCTTGCACATATCCCCTGCTCGTAGGGGTGTTTTTCGCACCGCATCTCGGTTATGTAGTCGGCCTTCTCCATGATCTTGCGGGAAGGCGCGCGCCCGGTGAGCGCTACTTCGACGCCGCGCGCGGACATCTCGAGCGCGCGGTCCACGAGCGCCTCGTCGACAAGCCCTTTTGAAAGCGCGTCGAGCGCCTCGTCGAGCACGAGCAGCCCCTCCTGCGCGCCCTCGAGCTCGGCGAGCGCGGAAGCGAGGTTCCCATCGTGCAGCTCGCGCGTCGCGGCAAGTTCTTCCGACGTCATCGACCAGGTAAACTTGTCCGACACCTTCCCCGCGAACACGGGCACGCCGAAATGCTCGACGAGCAGGCGCGCCTCCCCGCTTTCGCCGTCTTTCAGGAACTGCACGACGACGACGCGGCGGCCTGCGGCGAGCATGCGAAGGGCGAGGCCCATCGCCGCCGTGGTCTTGCCTTTGCCGCCGCCATGATACACGTGGATCATACACCCTCCTCGATAATGCGGTAGACATACTCCATGTCGAGCGCCCCGCGCACGGAGTCGGCCAGGCGGTCGAACTCGCGCGCACGGTGATCGGCCGCGGACGCCGCGCCCTCAGCACCCACGACGCTCTCGGGCAGGCCGCGCATGCGCGCGAGCGAGCGCGCGAGGGCGAGCGCCACCCCCGGTTCGTCGAACAGGCCGTGGAGATAGGTTCCGAACACGTTTCCGCAGGCCGCGCCTTCTGGTTTGCCGCCAATCGTGCCCGCAGGGGCGCAGGAGACGGTCGTTTCGCCGTCGTGAATCTCGTACCCGCGCGCCGTCATGCCGTTCCACACCGAGAACGCGCCTTGGGCGCCCGTGATGCGCAGCTCCGACTGGGCGAGGCGCTTTTCCTCCTTGAACACCGTACTTGCAGGGATGAGCCCGAGCCCGCGCGCGGTGCCAGCGCCTTCCCTGCCGTGCGGGTCGGAAAGCTCGTCTCCCAAAAGCTGGTAGCCTCCGCATATGCCGAGCACCGGCGTGCCCGCGCCCGAAAGCGCGCGTACACAGGCTCCGATGCCGCTAGCCGCAAGCCAGCGCGCGTCGTCGACCGTGGACTTCGAGCCGGGAAGCACCACCAGGTCGGGTCGGCCCAGATCGGTCGTCGAGGAAACGTAGCGCACGCCCATGCCGGGCACGCGCGAAAGCGGGTCGAAGTCGGTGAAGTTCGAAAGATGCAGAAGGCGCACGACGGCGACGTCGATGACGCCGCGCGCATCGCGGGCAGTTAGGCGCGGCGCGAGCGAGTCCTCGTCGTCCAGGTCGAGCGTAAGATACGGCACGACCCCCACGACGGGAACCCCGCACATCTTCTCGAGCGGTGCCAAACCCGGGCGCAGGATTTCCACATCGCCGCGGAACTTGTTCACCACAAGCCCCCGCAAAAGCGCGCGATCCTCGGGCGCAAAGAGCGCGACCGTGCCGTAGAGCTGGGCAAACACCCCGCCTGGGTCGATGTCGCCCGCGAGCAGCACGGGGGAGGACACGGCGCGCGCGAGCCCCATGTTGACGATGTCGTTTTCGGCAAGGTTGATTTCGACGGGGCTGCCGGCGCCCTCGATGACGATAACGTCGTTTTCCTCCGCGAGGGAATCGAACGCCTCCAAAATCTGCGGCATGAGCGCCTTCTTTCGCGCGAAGTAGTCCCTCGCAGCGAAGGCTCCCTGCGCCTTGCCGGCCACGATGAGCTGGCTTCGGTGGTCGCTTTCGGGCTTGAGCAGGATGGGGTTCATGCGCACGTCGGGCGCGATGCCGCACGCCTCGGCCTGCATGATCTGGGCGCGCCCCATCTCGAGCCCGTCGGCCGTGACACCGCTGTTGAGCGCCATGTTCTGGCTCTTGAAGGGAGCCACGCGCAGGCCGTCCTGCGAAAGCACACGGCACAGCCCCGCCGCAAGCAGGCTCTTCCCCGCGTTCGACATGGTGCCCTGGATCATGATGGGCTTCGCCCTACCCACGGGTATCGACCTCCTTCTCCGAGCCTCGGCCATCCGCGCCCGCCATAGCGCCGCTGCAAGAAGCGCCGCCCCGTTCGTCGGGTTCGCCTTCGCCCGATGCGCCTTCCGCCCGAAGCGCGCGACTGAACGCCATCGCAAGCCGGGCATTCTCCTTGTGCGTGCGCACGGCGACGCGGCACCAGAAACGGGACAGTATCGAAAACGAGTCGCACGTGCGGACCAAAACCCCCTGTTTATACAGGCGCTCGGGGATGTCTTTCGCCGGCGTGCGGACTAAAAGGAAGTTCGCATCCGACGGCACGACGGAAAGCCCGAGCGAGGAGAGCTCGTGGGAAAGCCACGCTCGCTCGCCCGCCAATACATCGCGCGTGCGCGAGACGTATTCGACGTCTTCCAGGGCGGCGATGCCCGCGGCCTCGGCGACCGAGGAGACGGGCCACGCCTGCCCCGCCCGACGAATCCCCTCGATGAGTTGGGCGTTTCCGCTGATCAGATACCCCAACCGCAACCCTGCCATTCCGTAGAGCTTGGTGAACGCGGAGAGCACGGCCACATGGTGCGAACACGCGGCGCGTGCGGCCACGCTCCTTTCGCGGGCGTCGGGCGCAAATCCGAGGAAGCACTCGTCCACGACGAGCAGCGCGCCCACCTGCTCGCAGCGGCAAGCCGCGGCATCGATCACGCGGGGGTCGACGAGGCGCCCCGTCGGGTTGTTCGGATTGCAGAGGTACGCCACGTCTCCCGGCCCCTCGATCGCGCGGGCGAAGGAGGCGGGCACGTCGAAGTCATCCGCTTCGGAGAGCGGGAACTCCTGCACGCATGCGCCGTAGTACGATGCCGCCTCCGCATATTCAGAGAACGTCGGCGCGCACACGACGGTGCGTTTCGGGTGCACCGCCGCGGCGAGCCGCCAGATGATGTCGGACGCGCCCGCGCCGCAAACGATAGTATCTTCGGGAATGCCCTGGGTGCGCGCTAGGGCACGAACGAGGGCGAGGCTTTCCCTATCGGGGTAGGCGTCGATTCGAGAAAGCGCCTTGCAAGCTGCGGCGACGGCGCGCAGCGATGGGCCTGCCGGATTCACGTTCACCGAGAAGTCAATGAGGTCGGATGCGCCCCCTTCGCAAGCGATGCCGAGCGATTGCGAGCTGCCCCCATGCGTACGGGCGCGCAGGATTCCCCCGGCAGCCCGGGGCGCGGCGTGGTCTTCCCTCATACCATCGCCCCCACGGCGAGCACGACCGCCGCGCGCGCGGCGCCGAAGACGACGAGCGCGCATACGGACGCGGCGAGCATGAGCCTTGTCGCCCGGGCGATGTCGCCCCACTCGATTTCGCGGGACGCGTCGCCTATCGTCGGTTTCTCAACGAGCTTGCCGAAATACACCGCGGGTCCTGCCAGGCGCAGCCCGAGCGCGCCCGCGCACGCTGACTCGGTCTGCGCCGCGTTCGGGCTCGCATGGCGACGCCTGTCGCGGCGCCAGATGCGCGCCGCCCCGCACGCGTCGAGCTCGACGATCGGGCACACGGCGATCATGAACAGGGCCGATAAGCGCGAGGGAATCCAGTTCACCGCATCGTCGAGGCGCGCCGAGGCACAGCCGAAGTCGATGTAGCGCTCGTTTTTGTAGCCCACCATGCTGTCGAGCGTGTTCACCGCCTTGTACGCCATGCCCAAGGGCGCACCCCCGATCATAAGGTAGAACAGCGGCGCGATGACGCCGTCGCTCGCGTTCTCCGCCACCGTTTCCACAGCGGCGCGCGCGACGCCCTGCTCGTCGAGAACAGACGTGTCGCGTCCCACGATGAGCCCGACGGCTTCGCGCGCCGCGACAAGGCCGCCCTTCGAGAACGCGCGGACCACGGCCAGGCTCTGGCGGCGCAGCTCGCATGCCGCGAGAATCTGATAGCTCGCCCATGCCTCGGCCACGAAGCGCAAGCCGGAGTGAACCATGCCGCAAAGATGCAGGATTCCCCAGGTCAAAAGTCCACACGCAAGCGGAAGCGCCACGGCGAGCACAAGCCCTGCGGCGCGCGTGCCCGCGGGCGTTTGCGGGAATGCGCCCCGCAGGCGGCCTTCGGCCCACGTGATCGCGCGCCCCATGGCGACGACGGGATGGGGAAGCCAGCGCGGGTCGCCGAAGGCAAGGTCGGCCGCGAACCCGGCGGCGACGGCAAGAATGGTCATCACCGGACATCGCCCCCCGAAGCGGGGCGAACGTCGAAAAGGCAGCGCCCATCCCAGGTGGCGGCCCATGCGCCGCCCGGCTCGGTATGCACGTCGAAATATCCCATTTTCGGGACAGCTAGCTCGGAGAGTAGCGCTTTCACGGTACCCGCGTGAACGACGAAGACGGCGCGCACACTCCCCTGGGCGCGCTCCGATTCGCACGCCTCCCGAAACGCCGCGACGACGCGGCGGGTGAAATCGCTCTTGCCCTCGCCATGCGGGCAGCGCGTCTCGCACCAGGAGTCTACCCAGGCGCGGTAGCGCGCATCCTCTTTAAGCTCGGCGGCGCTTCGCCCCTCGAAGTCACCGAAATCCATCTCGCGCAGACCGGGGCATGCCATAAGCTCCGCATTCGGGAAGAGGATGCGTGCCGTCTGGTCGGTGCGGGCCATGCCACTCGTGATAACACGAAACACGTCACGATCGCACGCGAGCTCGCGCAAAACGCGCTCGCCCGCGCTCGACAGGGGCTCGTCGGTGCCCGCCCCGCTGTAGCGATGGTCTTCCGTGCCCGCCGTGGCACCATGGCGCACGAAGACGACTTCCAAAGGCGCGCCCGCGCCCTGCGTCCCTCGAGGCGCATCGGCAAGGTTTCCTTTGATGACCTGGGGAATCCCGCACGTCATGCGCACGACGACGTCGGCGCGCGCAGCAAGCGCGCATCCCAGGCGCCCCGCGCGCTCGCGCCATTGGGCGTCTTCCGCACGCATGGGGACGACCCCCGAGCCGACCAAGGGCAGAATCACTGCGTCGAAGCCGATCAGCCGCTCGAGCGCCCGGTCAGCGTCGAGCGCGCGTACGAGTTCCTCAGCACGGTACGCGACACGGCCGGCAAAAGCCGCGGGCACGCCGCCCTCCGCAAGCTGCGCCGCGTCGACGAAATTGTCCGCCGCGAACCCGAGCTTTTCGCGCACGAAGGTCCTCTTCCCCGAATGCGCGCCACCTACCACGAGAATCATAGGAGCATACCCCCCGCCACCAGCATGGCAAGCATCGCGAGCTCGGCCCATTGCAGAAACCATCCGGCCAAATCCCCCGTCACCCCGCCGAAGCGGGACAGGGCAACATGACGGTACCACGCGAGCGCCAAAAGCCCCGCCACCGCCATAAGGGCGCCGACGGCCTGAGCGCACGCGACCATCCCTGCAGCCGAAGCCGCAGCGAAAGCGCAAAGCGGCACGACGATCGCCGCGCGCTTCTTAGCAGGCGAGAGCCCCGCGGCCATGCCGTCCGCCCGCGCGGCAGGCCAGCATTCTACGGCGAGCCCCGAAAGCGCGCGGGAGAACACGAGCGAGCACAGAAGCGCGAGGAACGCCCCCGCCGTAAGCGGCAGCGCGGTGAACAGGGAAAACTGCAGAATAAGGTACACAACAACACCGATGACCCCGAAGGCGCCCGCCCGCGGGTCGTGCATGATCTCGAGCTTTCGCTCGCGCGGGGCCCAACTTGCAAGCGCATCGGAGGTGTCGCAGAGCCCGTCTAGGTGGATGCCTCCCGTCACCGCCACAGGCAACGTCACGAGCACGGCCGCGACGATGGTCGCGGGCACGCCGAGCAGGTTCGCCATGTGCCCCCACGCCGTCATGAGGAAGCCTTCCGCGAGGCCCACCAGGGGAAACGCGGCAAGCGCATGGGTTGACCCGAAATCGGTCCAGGACGATTTCGGGACGGGGATGCGCGAGAACGTTCCGAACGACGCGCCAATTGCCTCTGCTATCTTCACCTTGTAGGTCCTTCGCCTTTCAACCACACGGGAATCCCGCATACCACTTCGACTGCGCGGTCGGCCAGCGCCGCCACGCCCGCGTTCACGCGCGCGAGCGCGCGCCTCCATGCCTCGGTCCCCTCATCGTAGCGCATCCCATCGCCGAACACGTCGACGGAGACCACCACCGTATACGCAGCCGCCTGAACGAGCCGTTCGATGTCTCCGAGCACCTCGCGCGCCGTAGCGTCGGGGTCACGTGGGGACAAGCCGCCTTCCGCGAAGAGCTCGTTCGCAACCAGGTTGCCCACGTCCTCCAAAAGAAGCGTGCAGCCGCGCGGAAGCCCGGACACTGCGGCGCCCACGTCACGCGTGCGCTCGAGGGTGGAAAACCCCTTGCCCTCGCGCAGCGCCCGATGGCGCGCGATGCGGCGGGCGCCCTCTTCCCCGAAGGGCTCCATCGTTGCCAGGTACACGCGGGGGCCGTCGTGCCCAAGGCACAGGGACTCGGCATAGGCGCTCTTGCCGCTCGCGGCGGCGCCGATAACGAACGTCACCGTCATTTCCCAGCCTCGAAATGCTCGTAAGCAGCCATGCCAGTCGCCGTGAACGTCTTCCCATCCCGGTACACGCGCAGCGCAGAATCCAGAAGGGGCAGATACGCCATGGCGCCCGCGCCCTCGCCCAAGTGCATGCCTGCGTCGAGGGGTGCCTTTATGCCGAGCTCGCGAAGGAGCTCCTGGCTTGCGGGTTCACTTGATGCGTGGGTGCCCACGAGGTAGCCCAAGGCGTTGGGGCAAAGGCGCGCTGCGCACAGGGCCGCCGTGCAGGATATGACCCCGTCGAGGAGCGCCGGCGCCTTCGAGGCCGCGGCCCCCAGGTAGAAACCGCACATCGCCGCGATGTCGAAGCCGCCCACCTTCGAGAGCACGTCGATCGGGTCGGCAGGATCGGGCGAGTTCGCGTCGATAGCGCGCTCGACCACGTCGCGCTTGCGCGCGAGCGAGGCGTCCGAGAGCCCCGCGCCGCGCCCGACGAGGCTCCGCGCGTCCGCCCGGATGAGCACTGCGGCCACCGCCGCCGAGGTGGTCGTGTTGCCGATGCCCATCTCGCCCGCGGCGAGAAGGCGCACGCCGGCGCGGGCAAGCCCGCACGCGACGGCGATTCCGACATCGATCGCGCGCACGGCCTCATCGCGAGACATAGCGGAGCCGTGCGCGATGTTGCCGCTCCCCCGCCGTACGTTCGCGCGCACCATGCGCGCGTCTTCTATGCCCCGGGCCATACCCACGTCGACGGGCACGACCTCGGCACCCGCGAACGCCGCCATGCGACAGGCGCTCGTGGCCCCCTCGCACATGTTGCGCGCGACGGCTCGCGTCACGTCTTGCCCGCTTTGCGACACGCCTTCGGCAACGACCCCATTGTCGGAGAAGAATACCGCGAGCGCACGGGGAAACTCGGCAACCTCGGCGCTCCCCTGAGCTGCGGCGATACACGCGACGGCGTCTTCAAAGTCGCCCAATCCCCCCAAGGGGTGCGCGATGGAGTCCCACGCGGCGTACGCGGCGGCGCGGGCGCACTCGTCTGCGGGCGCGATGCGGGAGAGCGTGGCTTCGAGCACGGCGCCCGGCGCCGACGAGAACGCGCGCTCGACTTCCTCGCGGATGCTGGCAAGCGCGGTTTCGGTTGCTTCAGCCATGCCGTCTCCTCTCTGCGAACGACGCTGCGGCAGACGCGAACGCGCGCGCAACGTCGGGGTTCGCAGGATAGTACACATGCGGGAAGCCCGCAACCAGGGACGGGGTGGTCGTCATGCACGGCCAGCCCTTGTCGCGCCGGGGCTTCTGCGCCCAGAAGTCGCCGCCCGGGCAGGTGGACTGCCAGTAGTGGAACTCGTGCGCGCGGATGCGTGTGCCGCACGGCCCGTAGAGCCCGTCGCGTTGGGAAGTGAGCTCCACGTACCCGAAATGGGACAGCCTTCCCCCGTTCTCGCTTGCGCCCTCAAGGGCGCCCGCAACAGGCCAGCGCCGCCCCTCGCTATCGGCGATTTCGCGCTGCAGGTACAGAAACCCACCGCATTCGGCGACCGTCGGCATGCCGGATTCAACCGCGAGCCGCACCGCCTCGCGCATCGGCACGTTCTCGGAGAGCTGCTGCGCATGGAGCTCTGGGTAGCCGCCTCCCAGATAGAGGGCGCTTGTCCCCCGGGGCAACTCGCTATCACACAGGGGGCTGAAAAAGGCCAGCTCGCAACCCAGGTCCTCGAGCGCGCGCAGATTCTCCTCGTAGTAGAACGAGAACGCCTCGTCACGCGCGACGGCGATGATGGGCCGCGCTCCCGCGATCGGCTCCAACCGGTAAGGTTCCTCGCAGATATCGGGTGCCGTCGCCGCTATTTCGAGCAAGCGGTCGACGTCGACGCTCTTTTCCACCAGCTCGGCCATCTTATCGATGCGCGCGGAGAGCTGCTCCACCTCGTCGGCGGTCACAAGCCCCAGATGCCGGCTTTCGAGCGAGAACGCCTCGTCGGCGGAGATATTCCCCAAAACCGCGACGCCCGTGTGCTTCTCGATCGCAGGCGCCGCATAGGCGCAGGCAGCGGCGCTCGTCTTGTTCAGCACGACGCCGCGCACGTTCGCACAAGGCAGGAACTCGGCGATGCCGCGGATTACGGCGGCGAGCGATAAAGACGCGCCGCGCCCGTTCACCACTAAAACGACCGGCGTTTCCGTGTCGCGCGCAACCTGGTAGCTGCTCGCGTCGGCCACGCCGGGCGCCATGCCGTCGTAGAAGCCCATGACCCCCTCGAGCACCGCGACATCCGCGCCCGCGGCGCCGCGTGCGAGCAGGGCGCGCAGCGTCGGGGCGTCGGTGAAGAAGCCGTCTAAGTTGCCCGAGCGAGCACCCACGACGCGGCGATGAAAGAGCGGGTCAATGTAGTCGGGGCCGCATTTGAAGGCCGCGCATGCAAGGCCGCGGCGCGCGAGCGCGCGCAGGAGCGCGCACGTTACGACCGTCTTGCCGCTCCCGCTCGAGGGCGCAGCGACCATGAAGCGCGGAATGGACGTGCTCACCGGGCACCGCCTTCCCCACCTGCACCACGCGCGCTGACGAGGAACACGGGGTTTTGAGCCTTCATAAGATGGTGCGAGCCTACAGCCTCGGCGCGGGCGGCCGACACCTGGCACGCCTCGAACCCCTTAAAGCGCGAACCCGAGAGGAGCGCGCACGCCTCGGTGAGCGTCTCAACGGTGACGCATGGCACGCACAGGCGAACCTGCGAGTTCATCTCGAGCGCCGCCTCCACGATGAAGGGAAGCTCGCCCGCGCTCCCGCCGACGAACACGGCGTCGGGGACGGGCAATTTCGCGAGCGCTTCGGGGGCGACACCGGGGACCACATTCACGTTGCCGCACCCGAATGCATCCGCGTTCTCTCGGATGAGCCGCACGCCGGCCGCGTTGCGCTCGACCGCCCATACCGAACCCGCTCGCGCGACGAGCGCCGCCTCGATCGACACGCTCCCCGTGCCGGCGCCGACGTCCCAGACGGTGTCGGTCGCGGTAAGGCGCAGCTTCGCGAGCGCGACGGCGCGCACCTCCTGCTTGGTCATGGGAACGTCGCCGCGGATGAAGAGCTCGTCGGGAATGCCCGAGGAAGCGTACGGCCAGCGGGAGCTCGCGGCGCGGGATGCGCTAAAGCCCGCAGGCGACCCGGCGCCGTCTGCGAACTCGATAAGCATAACGTTCAAGTCGTCGAACGTCTGACCTGCGATTTCACTTGCGGTCGCGCAGGTGATGCGCTCGTCGGGGTACGACAGGCGCTCGGCCACCGTCACGCGCGCGTCCCCGAAGCCCGCCTGCACAAGCTCGCCCGAAAGCCGCGAGGGATCTTCCCCGCCCGACGTCGCGAGGAAGAGCTCACCTGCGCGCTCGGCCTCGGCGACAATGTCGCACGCCACGCCGTGAGCGCTCGCGAAGCGCCAATCCTGCCATGGACGCGCGAGGCGCGCGGCGAGATACGACGCTGAGCTTATGCCGGGAATGACGCGCACGTCCACCTGCGCGTCGCCGGAGAGCGCCTCCACCAGGCGGCGCGCGCCACTGAACAGCCCCACATCGCCCGTCATCACGACCACGGCGCGCTGCCACGACGCCGCATCGGTGAGCGCGGCGACAATGTCCGCCGTCTTCACGAGCTCGCATCTCACCACGTCGGGCGGCACGTCGATGCCGACAAGCGCGCGATGAGCGCCGATGACCACGTCGGCGATGTCGATCGCCTCGAGCGCCGCGCACGCGAGCAAGTCGGGGTTTCCGGGCCCCGCCCCGATGATCGTTACCTTTCGCATGGAATCTCCCGATACCCGCGCGGCGTGACCATACGGCCGCCTACGCGCTTCGTGTCCGCGTTGCCGACGAACACGGTGGTGAACATGTCGGCGTCGATCTCCCCCAGCTCAGAGAGCCTGCACATGCCCGACTGCTGCCCCTCGCGCCCGATGTTGCGTACCCAGCCGCAGAGCGTGTCGGGGGCCTTCCATTCGAGCATAATCTTCGCCGCGCGCGAGAGCCTGTCGGCACGCTTTCTGCTGCGCGGGTTGTACAAACAGATGCAGAAGTCAGCGCTCGCCACGGCGGCGAGCCTGCGCTCGATGACCTCCCATGGCGTGAGCAGGTCGGAGAGCGACACGACCGCGAAGTCGTGGGCAAGCGGGGCGCCGAGCACCGCCGATCCGCTCTGAGCCGCGGTGGCCCCGGCGATAACTTCCACGTCTACATCGGGGTAGTCCTCCGCAAGCTCCAGCACGGGGCTCGCCATGCCGTACACGCCCGCGTCACCGCTGCACACGAGCGCCACGGCTTCTCCGCTCTGCGCACGCGAAAGCGCCAGGCGGCACCGTTCGACCTCGTGCATCATCGGCGTCGCGAGATGCGCCGCGTCGGGCACGGCGGCGAGCGCGAGCTCCACGTATTTCGTGTACCCCACAACGATGTCGGCCGCCTCGAGCGCGCGCCGGGCCGCAATCGTCATGCCGTCGGGGCCGCCCGGGCCGATCCCCACCACAAAGAGCTTTCCCATCACCGCTCCTTAAACGAAAGTTCGATAGTTACCTTGGAAAACGCGACAGTCACGCCGCCGTGAGCGAGCTTCGGGAAGATAAGTTTGCCCCCGTCCGCGAGCGCCGCGCGCTCGCACACGTTGTCGACCCCCACCGTCGCGCGCACGAAATCAGATGGCGAAACGCTGCCTTCGACCTGCGACAACTCCTCTGCGGAATACGTCGCAAGCGAGATATTGCGCGCGCGGCAGAAGGCGAGCAGACCCTCCTCGTGCGCCTTCACGTCGATCGTCGCCGCCTCGCGCACGGCCGAAGGCGAGATGCCCGCCTGCCCGCACGCGAGAAGAAACGCCTCCCCGATCGCTTCGGAGCACGCACCGCGACGACACCCTATGCCCGCAACGATGCAGGGCACGACAAGGCGAAGCGGCTCGGGCGCAGGCGCCTGCGCCCGCACACCCGCCGGCTTCCCCGTCTCACCGGCGGGCACGACCTCGCCCGTTGTCTCCGCCGCGCGAACGGACGCACCTGCATTCGCGCCAGCGAACGGTGACACGACGATATCGGCCCGAGCGCGGTCGGACGCAATGTCAACCCCCTCAGGCGGCTGTCCCGAAATCGGCATGTCGGAATAGAGCGCCACGCGCCCGCCCGAAAGCAGCCGCGCCGACACTCGCTTGATAGCCTCGGGATTCGAAACGGCGAGCCCCGCACAGCGCGCCCACGTATCCACCGCCCACACGCCGCGGACGTCGGTCGCCGTGGTGATGACGGGGATGGCCCCTGCCGCGCGTGCCACAGTTTGCGCAAGCTCGTTCGCACCGCCCAAATGCCCCGACAAAAGTGGGACGGCAAAGCGCCCCGCCTCGTCGATCACCACAACCGCGGGATCGTTTGCCTTCGAGGCGACATGCGGCGCGATCGCCCGAACGGCGATGCCCGCCGCGCCCACGAACAGAAGCGCGCCCGACGCTTCCCACGCGAGCGCCGTCCATGCGCGCAGGTCGGCCTTCCCCTCGCCGAACCCGCGCGAAACGGAAACGTCCCAGCCAGGGTCATCTTCACCTGTCTGCGCGCAGTCGGAAAGCGCGCGTGCGGTGCGCTCCGCCAACGCATACCCCCTCTCAGTGAACGCTATGCAGGAAATCCTCATCTAGCGCACCACCATCGTCGAGAAGTAGCTGCCCCGATCGGGCACATCGACGAGCGAGCGGTACACGCGCTCGCCCGGAAGCCCACAGTCCTCAACGAGCTCGGCACCGTCGAAGGCGCTCTCCTCGTGAAGGATGCGCTTCGTGTCCGCAAGCGAGCGGCGCGCCTTCATGACCACCTTCGTCCCCGGCCAGCCGATTGCGCGGCGCACCCCGTACAGAACGCCTTTATTCATACGTCGCCCCCAATTCCCCGATAACTGCATCGGCGCCCGACGTACGGAAAAGCTCGCGGCGCTCGGCGTCGAACACGACCGCGGCGATGTCGCATGCGCCCGCCGCGCGGCGGCGCAACCTGTCCTCGATTGCCGCAGCGAGCGTGGCGCGCGCAGCGTCCCCCGCGCCGGCGGCCTCGATTACCTCGAGCGCCGCCGTGGTCGTGACGGACGACATGATCTCGCGCACGGTCTTCGCGCCCGCGCCGGCCATGGCTGCGTGGGCGGCCAGAATCTCCGCGCGGCAGTCGGCGGTACGCGAATGGGTGTCCATGATGCCGCCCGCGACCTTCACCAACTTGCCGATGTGTCCCACAAGAAGGACATTGGTAAATCCCTCACGAACGCAGCAATCAATCGCATCGCCCACAAAGTTGGAGATGAAGACCACCGGCGCACCGTTCAGGTGGAAATGCCCCGAGATGAACTGCGCGCCGTAGTTGCCGGGCGTGAGCACGACTCCGCGCCGCCCCATAGCCGCATGCTGTCGGATCTCGAGCTCGATGCTGTCGCGCAAGGCAGCGAGGCTGCGCGGCTCGACGATGCCCGTCGTGCCCAGGATGGAGATGCCGTCCTTTATCCCCAGGTGGGGGTTGAAGGTCTTTTCGGCAAGGGCAACACCCTCGGGTACCGAAATTGTCACAGCAATATTTCCAGAAAAGCCGTGCGCGGCGCACACCTCGCGCACCGCCGAAGTGATCATCGCGCGCGGCGTCGCGTTGATGGCGGCCGTCCCCACCGGCTGCTCGAGCCCGGGCAACGTCACGCGCCCCACGCCCACGCCGCCATCGACGGAAACTTCCGATTCGCGCGCGGGCACGCCCTTGCTGCCCGCAGCACCCGTGCCCGACCCCGCATGTTCCACGCGCGCGTACACGAGCACGCCGTCAGTCACATCGGCATCGTCGCCTGCGTCCTTTCGCACGGCGCACTGGGCGCACCCCTCGCCGATGTATGCGTCGACCACGTTCGCCTCGACGGGCAGCCCACCGGGGGTGACGATCGACACGAGGCCGACGGGCTTTCGTGACAAGAGCATCTCGCAGGCTGCCTTCGCCGCGAGCGCGGCGCAGCTCCCCGTGGTGTAGCCGCAGCGCAGGCGGGTCGTCCCGGTATATATGTAATGCTCGAAGGCCACGCTAGCTGCTCGCCTTCCGATATCCCGTGGCAAACGAAGGGTCGTAAAGCTTGCTGCGCTCGTACAACTCCGCTTGCGCGCCGTTGTGCGCAAGCCCGCCGCGAGCTCCGAGCACGCGGCCCACCACCACGAGCGCCGTGCGGTCGATGCCCTCTCGCGCGCCCGCATCGGCGAGCGTGCCCACTGTGCATCGCACCACGCGCTCCTCAGGCCAGGTCGCCTTGTACACGAGCGCCGCCGGCTCGTCGGAGCTGCGGCCCGCAGCCAAAAGCTCGGCGGAAAGCTCGGCGAGCATACCCGAGCTCAGGAAGATGACCATAGTCGAGCCGCTTTCCGCCATGGTGCGCATGCCCTCGCCCGCGGGCATGGGGGTACGTCCGGAAAGCCGCGTGATCACGACCGACTGGCTGATTCCCGGCAGCGTGTATTCCTGGCGAAGCGCCGCCGCGGCACCGCAAAAGCTCGACACGCCGGGCACCACCTCGTAGTCCACGCCGCGCGCGTCGAGCGCGTCCATCTGCTCCTGGATGGCACCGTACAGGCACGGGTCGCCCGTGTGCAGGCGCACCACTTCCTCGCCCCGCGCATCTGCCGCGCACATCACGTCGAGCACTTCCTCCAAGGTCATGTGCGCGCTGTCGTAGACGATGCAGGATTCCTTGCACTCGGCGAGCAGCTCGGGGTTCACAAGGCTTCCCGCCCAAACGACCACGTCGGCCGCGCGCAGAAGGCGCGCCCCGCGCAGCGTGATAAGGTCGGCGGCGCCCGAGCCTGCGCCAACGATATGAATCATCCGAGCCTTCCCTTCCCGTTTCTCATCGCAACCGTTTACGCCGCCATTCGCGCAGCGGACAAAACACGGCGTCTGCGGCGGCAATCGGCGCAAATACGCAGGCAGGAGGCGCAATGCCGCCCGCCCTGGCTTTGACACGTTCACAAGTGCCCACTATCATAGTAAAAGTTTCGGCAACGAGCATATGACAATCGGATAAAAGGAAATGACCGGCGCGGCGCCCGCACAGCCCGCGCTGGCTTGCGGAGGGAACCAGGTGGGAATCCTGGGCAAGGGACATTACTGTATAGGACGCGCGGGCAAACCGCCTCGCGCCCCAAGCCAGACTGCTTCGCCTTTTCCTCACGGCATCGCCGTGGCGTTAGCTCCTTGTGAACCCCGAGGGGTGCGCTTTTCTTTCGCTTGTGCCGACAAGCAACTGTCGCCGGGGGACCGGCAAACCGAGGAAAGGAAAAACCATGTCCGACCAGATGTCACGCCGCGGCTTCATGGGCGCCGCAGCAACCGGAGCCTTCGCGCTCGCCGGAGTCGCGCTCGCGGGCTGCTCCAACACCTCCGCGAGTTCCGAGAAATCGAGTGAAAAGGAGAAGGCCGTGAAGCCGGTCATCCTCGTCACGAGCTTCGGCACGAGCTACAACGACTCGCGCCACATCACCATCGGCGCCATCGAAGACGCTATCCGCGAAAAGTACTGGCAGGACTACGACATCCGCCGCGCCTTCACCGCGCAGATCATCATCGACAAGCTGAAGAAGCGCGACGGCATCACGATCGACAACATGACCGAGGCGCTCGACCGCTGCGTGGAAGACGGCGTGAAGGAAATCGTCGTGCAGCCGACGCATCTCATGGGTGGCCTGGAATACACCGACGTGAAAGACGAGCTCGACAAGTACGCCGACAAGTTCGACAAGATCTCGCTCGGCGACCCGCTGCTCACCTCCGACGACGACTACAAGAAGGTGGCCGCAGCCATTAAGGAGAACATGGCGTCCTTCGACGACGGCAAGACGGCGCTGTGCCTCATGGGCCACGGCACCGAAGCCGATTCCAACGCCGACTATGCCAAGATGCAGGAAGTGTTTAAGAACGAGGGCTTGACGCAGTTCTTCGTCGGCACCGTCGAGGCTGAACCGACCTGCGAGGATGTTATCGTCGCCGCGAGCGCCGCAGGCTACAAGAAGGCCGTGCTCGCGCCGTTCATGGTGGTCGCGGGCGACCACGCGAACAACGACATGGCAGACGAGACCGACCCCGACAGCTGGGCTGCGAAGTTCGTGGCCGCCGGCTTCGAAGTGACGTGCCTGCTCCAGGGTCTGGGACAGAACGTCGCGGTCGACGACATCTACGTCTCGCACGTGGACGACGCCATCGCCAAGCTGTAAACTCGCCGCGCACGGGGGCGCCGGTCGCGTCCCCGTGCAACGGGCATGCGCCTTCCCCGACTGACGGCGCATGCCCGTTGCATTCGCATCCCGCCCGCCCACCGCACGGCGCGGGCGGTCGAAGCGATTGAAAGGAACCCCCTCCATGTTGAAGAAAACCCTCGCCTTCGCCCTGTCAGCGGCGCTTTTCGCGTTCTCGCTCGCCGGCTGCGGCGGAAATTCAATCGACAGCGCAAAGGCAAGCGATGCCGATTCCCAGGAAAAGACCGAACAGGCGGCCGATGCGCCCGAGGGCGCAAGCGCTGCCCCCATCACCGCCGACAAGGTGGCCGACGGCACCTATCCGATCACCGTAGATTCCAGCTCGAACATGTTCAGGATTGTGGACGCCCAGCTCATCGTGGAAAACGGCTCTATGCACTGCGTGATGACGCTTTCCGGCACGGGCTACGGCAAGCTCTTCATGGGCACGGGCGACGAGGCTGCCGCCGCAAGCGAGGCCGACTTCATCCCCTATGTGGAAAACGCGGAAGGCAAGTACACCTACGACGTGCCCGTTGAAGCGCTCGACGAGGACACCGCCTGCGCCGCGTGGAGTATTAGAAAAGAGCAGTGGTACGACCGCACGCTCGTGTTCGAATCCGCCGGCGTCGATCTGCGCGCCGACGCACTGAAGTAACGCCATGCGGTCGATTCTTCCCAAGGGGGAAAGCAGGAAGCGTCGCAGCATCGCGGTGCGCGCGATCGCCTGCGTTCTCGTCGCCCTGCTCGCGCTTCCCTTCGCGGGGTGCAGTGCGAGCCCGAACGCGACCGGTGGCACGGCAGGCTCTCAGGAATACACTGTGAGCGTCTCGCTCTCCGGCGGGTCAGGGCGCGCAAGCATCGCCTCACCCACCACAATTGTGAAGGATGGCGACACCTACACCGCGACCATCACCTGGTCGAGTTCGAACTACGACAAGATGACCGTCGACGGCGTAGACTACGCGCCCGTAAACGACGGCGGCAACTCCACGTTCGAGATACCCGTCACGCTCGACGAGGACATCGCCGTGTCGGCCGAGACCGTCGCCATGTCGACGCCGCACACCATCGACTACACGATCCACTTCGACTCATCCACCATGAAGAAGAAAACGGGCGACGATGCAAGCGGCGACTCCCCTGCGGGAACGGCTTCAAGCGCCGCGGCCGACTTCCACAACGCCGATTTGGGCTGCGGCTGGGAGCCGACGGGGACGCTTCAGCTAGAATACGCCAAGCACTTCACTGTCGACGAGTTCGAAGGCGGCTTGCGGCTTATCTGCGTTTCGAACGGGGAGCGCTTCCTCGTGGTGCCGCAGGATGCGAAGGTACCTGATGGGTTGAGCTCCGACATCGCGGTCATAAGGCGCCCCGCCGACAAGGTGTACCTCGTGTCGTCGGCGACGATGTGCCTGGTCGACGCGCTCGATGCGAACGACAATATCCTCATGTCGGGCACGAAGGCCGACGATTGCTCGGTCGGGGGCTTCAAAAGCGCGCTCGAAAGTGGGGCGATCGCCTACGGCGGCAAGTACAGCGCGCCCGACTACGAGCGAATATCGGCCTCGGGCTGCACGCTCGCCATCGAGAACACCATGATCAACCACACGCCCGATGTGAAGGAAAAGCTGCAGAAGCTCGGGCTCGTCGTGCTCACCGAACAGTCGTCGAGCGAGCCCGAAGCACTCGGGCGCGTCGAGTGGATTAAGCTTTTCGGCGTCCTGTTCGACAAGGAAGACGAGGCCGCGCACCTGTTCAACGAGCAGAAGGCCCGCGTCGAGCAAACGTCGAGGCTCGCGTCGTCAGGTAAAACCGTGGCGTATTTCTACATTAACTCGAACGGGGCCGCCGTCACGCGGCGGGCGGGCGACTACGTGGCGCAGATGATCGAGCTTGCAGGCGGCAGCTACGCGCTCGATGACGCGCAGACGGCGTCGACGTCAGGTTCGTCAGTAACGCTCGAAATGGAGCGCTTCTACGCGACGGCGAAGGATGCCGACATCATCGTCTACAACGGCACCATCGACGAATCGGTTGCCACCTTGAACGACTTCGTAAGCAAAAACGCGCTATTGTCGCAGTTCAAAGCCGTGAAGAACGGCAACGTCTGGGTCACATGCGCCGACATGTACCAGCAGATGACTTCTACCGCCGACATTATCGACGAGCTGCACGGGGCGTTCACCGGCGATGACGCGAGCGACTTCCATTATCTGAGGAAGCTTGGCTAGCGTCATGAGAAGCCGGCTTTCCATGACATACGACGAATCGGGGCGCGCCGCGCGGTGTCGCGTCGTGACGGCGCTGCTCGCTGTTGTCCTCATCGTGCTCGTCGGGGCCAACCTGTGCATCGGGAGCGTGCTCGTGCCCGCAGACCACATCCCCGGCATCCTTTCGGGCGGCGCGGCCAATTCCATGGAAAGCCAAGTCATCTGGGAGATTCGCCTGCCGCGCGTGCTTTCAGCCGTGCTTCTCGGCGGGGCACTTTCGCTCTCCGGGTTCCTGCTGCAGACGTTTTTTAACAACCCCATCGCCGACCCGTTCATCTTGGGCGTCTCCTCGGGCGCAAAGTTCGTCGTCGCGCTTACGATGATCGTGCTTCTGGGCGCGAACCAGGCCATGTCCTCGCCGGCCATGGTGGCCGCAGCGTTTCTGGGATCGCTTATCACCATCGGCTTCGTGCTCCTCATCGCACGGCGCATAAGTTCCATGGCCATGCTCATCGTGGCGGGCGTCATGGTGGGATACATCTGCTCGGCGGCGACGAACTTTCTCATCGCCTTCGCCGACGACCAGTCCATCGTGAACCTGCACAACTGGTCTTTGGGTAGCTTCTCGGGTTCGAACTGGGACGACATCGCGGTCATCGCGGTCGTGGTGATTACCGTGAGCGCATGCGTATTCGCGATATCGAAGCCCCTTTCCGCCTTCCAGCTGGGAGAAGCCTACGCGAAAAGCGTCGGCGTGAACGTCGCACGCTTCCGCGTGGTGCTCGTCCTTCTAGCGAGCATGCTCTCCGCCTGCGTGACCGCGTTCGCTGGTCCGGTGTCGTTCGTAGGCATCGCGGTTCCGCATCTCGTGAAGTCGGCGCTGAAGTCGTCGAAGCCCATCCGCGTGATTCCTGCGTGCTTCTTGGGAGGCGCCATCTTCTGCGCGGGTTGCGATTTGATCGCGCGCACGCTGTTCTCTCCCGTCGAGCTTTCCATCAGCGCCGTCACCGCCATCTTCGGCGCGCCGGTGGTTATCGCACTCATGTTGAAGAAGCGGGTGAGGTAGATGGGGGAATTCGTGCCGCGGCCCAAAACGCTCGGAGCGGAGTCGAACCTCGAAACCCCGGTCGAAACGCAGGCTGACGGAGCGCCGCTTTTCCGCATAAGCGACCTGTCGGCGGGCTACGACAAGAAGGTCGTAGTCGAAGGCGTCGATCTGGAGGTTCGCGCGGGCGACGTCGTGGCGCTCATCGGGCCGAACGGCTCGGGCAAGTCGACCATCTTGAAAACAATCACACGCCATCTGGCACCGCTTGCCGGCACGGTCGAGCTCGACGGGCGGGAGATTTCCCGATGGAAGACGGCGGAGTTCGCAAGGAACCTTGCCGTTATGCTGACAGATCGCCCCCGGACCGAGCTCCTCACCTGCCGCGATATCGTGGAGGCGGGAAGGCATCCCTACACCGGGCGAATGGGCACACTCTCGCCCGACGACCATAGTCGGGTCGATGAGGCCATGAAAACCGCACATGTGGAAGAGCTCGCCGAGCGCGACTTCATGCAGATAAGCGACGGGCAACGCCAGCGCGTCATGCTCGCACGCGCCATCGCGCAGGATCCGCGTGTGCTCGTGCTCGACGAGCCCACTTCGTATCTCGATATCCGCTACCAGATCGACCTGCTGCGAATACTTCGCCACCTTGCGAAATCGCGGAATGTGGCAGTCATCATGTCCATCCACGAACTCGAGCTCGCTCAGAAAAGCGCCGACAAGGTGATTTGCGTGAAGGACGGCCGGGTCTTCCGCGCCGGCGCACCCGAGGACATATTCACGCGCGAGACGATTGGCGAGCTCTACGGCCTTCAACATGGCACCTTCAACGAGCGCTTCGGCAGCGTGGAAATTGGTCGCCCACACGGCGATGCGCACACGTTCGTCATCGCCGGCGCAGGTACGGGGTCGGCTGTGTTTCGCCAGCTCATCCGGCAGGGCAAGGCGTTCTACGCGGGCGTTCTGCACGAAGGGGACATCGACTGCGAGCTCGCGCGCGACCTGGCGACGGAATGCGTGGCCGAGCGCGCCTTCGAACCGATCGGGGATAAAACCATAGCCCGCGCCAAAGAGCTCCTCGTCCACTGCGCGCGCCTTATCGTGTGCCCCGCCGCCTTCGGCACCATAAACGCCCGCAACGCAGAGCTCGTCGAGTTCGCACGTTCACATGGTATCAAGGTCATGCAAGCGTGCGAAGGCGCATCGGAAGATTCCAATGGATACGCCTAGACGCGGCCCAAGAAATCGTCCGCATCCCCATCTGACACTATTTCACCGCAACTTAGAGAGCGTCCGCTATAACGCTTCACCCCAAATCAAATTGATTCGTTGAATAGACACATTGCAAATCTTTATACTTCGTTTAATCCACAAGTGGGTATTATCACACACAAGGCGCACGTGAAAGGATATGCCCATGTCGCTTACACAGTCAGCAGAGCGTGCAGCGCTCAACAAGCTCATCGATTATCTCGACGACAACCCGCAAGAAAACATCGACAAAATCATGGACCTCGTGAACAAGCTGGTCCCCAATCGCGTATTTCCTGTACAGCGAGAGGCATTCACCAATGTCATCAAGAGCCGCGGCAATTGGTATGACCTGATCATGCGTGTGTTCAGCCTTAATCCCCAGATGCGAACCAAGCTGCTTAAGACCCTCATTGTCGACGCCAACCTGCTTGCTTGGCCAGAGCAGGAAAAGAACCGCGAAAAGTACCAGTGCAACGTTCCGTGGGCCATCCTGCTCGATCCCACGAGCGCCTGCAACCTGCATTGCACGGGCTGCTGGGCCGCTGAGTACGGCTACAAGCAGAATCTCTCGTTCGAAGACATCGACTCTATCGTTACGCAGGGCAAAGAGCTCGGTACGCATATCTACATCTATACCGGCGGCGAGCCGCTCGTCCGCAAGCACGACCTGATCAGAATTTGCGAAAAACATCAGGACTGCGTGTTTCTCTGCTTTACCAACTCCACGCTGATCGACGAGACCTTCTGCGACGACATGATTCGCGTAGGTAATTTTGTCCCCGCAATCAGCGCCGAGGGCAATGAGCACACAACCGACGCCCGTCGCGGCGAAGGTACCTACGCAAAGATCGAGCACGCCATGAAACTCCTGCGCGAGCGCGACTTGCCGTTTGGTATCTCCACCTGTTGGACCAGCGCCAATGCCGATACGGTTGCTACCGAGGAGAACATGGACTGGATGATCGGCGAGGGAGCACTCTTCTGCTGGTACTTCCACTTTATGCCGGTTGGCCGCAACGCAACCCCCGAGCTCATGCCCACGCCCGAGCAGCGCGAGCACATGTATCACTTTATCCGCGAAATGCGTGAGAAGAAGCCGCTGTTTACGCTCGACTTTCAAAACGACGGCGAGTTTGTAGGCGGGTGTATCGCCGGAGGTCGCCGCTACCTGCACATCAACGCCGCCGGAGACGTGGAGCCGTGCGTGTTCATCCACTACTCAAACGCCAACATCCACGATGTGAGCTTACTCGACGCGCTGCGCTCTCCCCTCTTTATGAAGTACTACGAAAACATGCCGTTCAACGACAACTACCTCAAACCATGCCCCATGCTCGAGAATCCCGACGTGCTGCCCAAAATGGTCGCCGAGAGTGGCGCAATGAGCACCGATCTCATCGAGAAGGAGTCACCCGAGCAGCTGCGCGAAAAGACCCAGGCTGCCGCCGAGGCATGGTCACCTGTCGCCGACCGCATCTGGAACGACTCCGACGATCCGCTATACGCCAAGCGTCACGAGGATAAGTCACAAGGTATGGCCGATAGCGACATGCACAAGTTCGAAAAACAGGGCCGCACACTCAAAAACGGCGATTAATGCTGTTCTACACGACAAACGCTCAGAAATGAAGCGGAGCAGTCTCGAGGCTCATCTTCGAGGCTGCTCCGCCTTACCATCAAAACAGTTTTACTAAGTTGCGGTGAAATAGGGACTAGATCGGCCTTCCAATAACCAAAACAATCCCTATTCCACCGCAACTTCTTTAAGTTGTTGAATTATCGATGCTATTCGAAACGAGATTCCAGACTCGACAGACCGTTGAGAGTCAGGTCGTTGGCGACCTCAGAGACGCGCTCGATAGGAACCGAGCCGTCAGACAGCGCCCACGTGCGATAGATACCGATAATACCCGACAGCAAAAACGCCAGATAGTAGTCGAACATCTCGTCCTTGAGACCTTGGGGCAGCAGATCGCGTTCGGCAATCTCGTGCTCGAGCGGCGCACGAAGACGAGCCATGAAATCATCGAGCGGAATATTCTCGATCAGCTGACGATTGAGCACCAAGTTGTTGCACAGTGCCTCGTTAACGGTTTTAAAGAAGGTCGCCGCCGCGCCCAGGGCGCGCTCATTGGTGTCGCCGTCCATGGAAGCAAGCGTTTTCTCGACCGAGTCGACAATCATCTCCACCACATCGACGGCAATGGCATCGAGCAGGCCGTCAACCGTACCAAAGTGAACGTAAAAGGTCTTGCGGTCGACATTGGCCTCGCGCGCGATGGCACTCACCGTAATGTCTGCCAGCGGCTTTTCCATGAGCAGGCGCTCGAAAGCCGAAAGGATGGCATTACGGCTGCGAACGATGCGACGATCAAGACGCGGTTTGCTGGTTGCCATGGGCGTGTCCCTTCGATATGCGAGCATTCATCAACAGATGAGAGATAATCTACGTAAGAGGATTATCCCCCATACAGCACAAATATGCCCCGCATCATGAAGAACGCACGACTGCCCTACTGCGACTTGGGATGCTTCTTCTTATTAAGTGCCGACGGAGATACGCGAATACCATCGCCTGTCTGGCGCACATAGGCTTTATGAGCCGGCTTAGCGGCCCCAGAAGCCTTCTGAGCGTGCTTCTTGGGATCAACGGTAACAGCATTCGTGGGGCGCGGCTTAGTGGGCGCAGAGGGCGTCTGAGGCGTGCGGCCGAGCTTGCGCATCACGCGATCCCAGCGCGCATGGATGCTCTCGTTGTGGGCGCTCTTAAGGCCCAGCAGGGGCGCAGCCAAAATGGTCGGCGCAATAAACGTAATGAGGCGCCACAGCAGATAGCCGGCGGTCGAAGCCGACCCAAAGAAATGACCCAAGAACAATGCAAAGCCGCCCTCAGCGCCACCGGTTCCACCGGGCAAGGGGACCGCAGAGCTCAGCAGCTGGACAAAGGCGCTCGCGGCCATGACCGAGAAAAAGTCGACCTCGTGGTGGCCAAAGGCAAGCATCAGGAAATACGGAACCAGATAGAAAAACGCGAGCTGCAGCATGGTAATAAACACGGTGAGCAGCATGGAAGAAAAATGTCCGGCCGAAAGCTTGAACTTCTCGGAGAAGGAGTAGATCTCGCCATCGACAAACGTGCGCCATCCCTCGATCTTAGTGGCCGAGACGCCTATGCGCTCGAGCCAATTAATGATGCAATGGGCGACGCGCGTGACGGTCTTAGGCATGAGCGCGACGGCGAAGATTCCCAGCAAGATGCAGCAGTGTCCGCCAAAGCTAAAGACGCACAGCAGCGTCATGTCGCCATAGCGCTCGGCGAAAAACGGCATGCGAGCAAGCAGGAGGATAGCGCCCCAGGCAACGAGGCCAAACTGGTACACGATAAAGCGCGTGAACTGCGTGGCGCCGGCCTCGCCGACATTTTGGCCCGCTTTGGTCAGGCGGTAGATCTGAGCAGGGGTCGAGCCCATCATCATGGGCGTCAGGTTGCCAAAGAAGATGCCGCTCGCCTCGACCGAGATCAGGTCGCGGATGCCGACGGGTGAATATGGGTCGAGCCAGACGGCGATCGCATAGGCCACAATGCCAAAGAACAGATACATGAACATGCAAAGACACGCGACAACGAGCCATGGCGCCTGGACGCTCGACATTGCGGCCCAGAACTGTCCCATCTGACCGGTTACCACCAGATAGACGATATAACCCACCAGCACAACGCCGATAAAGATGGCGCCGCGGCGTGCGCTCTTATTGTCATCGCCGCCCGAAGCCTCAACCTCGACCTGGGGCTTGGACGTATGCTGAGAGGACTCCGTCATGAGACTCCTTCTAACAGTCAAAATATCTTGGATATTGTACCCGTAAGGGCCATAGGCAGAACGCAAAGCTCTGGTTCAAACGGGAATTGCAGACGGTTGTTTGAAAATAAAAAACCCGGCCTTCTATGGGAAGACCGGGTATGAGATGCATGGTAGCCCGTACCAGATTCGAACTGGTGATCTCCGCCTTGAGAGGGCGGCGTCCTAAACCGCTAGACGAACGGGCCATAAGCCTCAGCAGAAAAGAAGTGGTAGCCCGTACCAGATTCGAACTGGTGATCTCCGCCTTGAGAGGGCGGCGTCCTAAACCGCTAGACGAACGGGCCATAAGCCTCAGCAGAAAAGAAGTGGTAGCCCGTACCAGATTCGAACTGGTGATCTCCGCCTTGAGAGGGCGGCGTCCTAAACCGCTAGACGAACGGGCCACATGACATCTGCACTGCCGTGCTGCGAGGAAACATATTACGGGACAAAAAACGTCAGCGCAAGAAGAAATTCCAAATTGCCGAAAAATTGTCGGCAGGTTATGGAACACGCAGGTAAACTGGGTAGCTAATTCAAGTTGAGATGGACCAAAAGAGCTTCGCGCTCGTTGGGAATGTTGTCTTCGATCACGGCGTCGAGGGCGGAGTTGAGAAGCTGCCCCAGTTCCGGCCCGGGCTTGACTCCGGCACGGATCAGGTCGCCGCCGTTGACGGCGAGCATCTTGAGCGTATAGGGCTCCCCCGCCTCCAGTAGCTCGTGCGCCATCGCGCGCATCTCCTCAATCGTCTCAACGTAATAGAAGCACGACGGGGCCTTGCCAAGTGTGTCGGCACGCTTAAGGTCCATGAGCTCGTCAATCAGGCGGGCCGTGTCGACGCCCTCACCCGAAAGCGCGCGCATCATATTGAGCAGACAGGAGCGCTCGGGGCGCAGCGGCATGTCATGGTATTTGATGAGCAGGCACACGTCGCGCACCAAGTCGTGCGAGAGCGCCAGGCGATCCATAATGACGCGCGCCTTCTTGGCACCGAGCTCGGGATGACCGTAGAAGTGTCCGCTGCCGGCGTGATCGACCG
>CATYUU010000012.1:0-43259 GCA_958413455.1 uncultured Collinsella sp.
GCGAGAGTGCCAGGCGATCCATAATGACGCGCGCTTTCTTGGCGCCGAGCTCGGGATGACCGTAGAAGTGTCCGCTGCCGGCGTGATCGACCGTAAAGCACTCGGGCTTGGAGACATCGTGCAAAAACGCCGCCCACATAAGGCTCGACGATGGCGCGACGCCGTCGCACAGCGCCAGCTCCCCTGCCACCGTCAGCACACGGGCGATATGCTCGTAGACGTTAAACGCATGATAGACACTTCGCTGATCAAACCCGCGACCCGCTGCCAACTCGGGCACAGCGGCACAGATGAGCTCGGGATAGCGAAGCATCGCGTCTCCCCCATGACCGGTCGAAAGAATGCCCTCGAGCTCAATACCCACACGCTCGCGCGCCACGGCATCGAGCAGCGGCGCGCACTCGGCAAGCGCGCGCTTAGTCTCGGGCTCAATCATAAAGTCCAGACGGCAGGCAAAGCGCACCGCACGCAGCATGCGCAGGGCGTCCTCGTTAAAGCGACGCTTGGGATCACCGACAGCGCGAATCAGCTTGCGTTCCAGATCACCCTGGCCGTCGTAGCGGTCGACAAGCCCGCGCTCGGGATGCCAGGCCATGGCGTTGACGGTAAAGTCGCGGCGGGCCAGATCGTCCTCGAGCGAGGCGGCACGCTCCACACTCTGGGGATGGCGCCCATCGGTGTAAAAGCCATCCAGGCGGTACGTGGTGACCTCGATACGCTCGCCATCGGAAATAGCCGTGATTCCGCCAAATTTAATGCCCGACTCCACGACCGCGATATCAGCGGCCTCGAGCGCCGCCTTGGACTCCTGCCACAGGCCGCTACAGCACATATCAACATCGTGGCTGGGGCATCCCATCAGGGCGTCGCGCACCCAACCGCCAACGTACCAAGCCTCAAGACCAGCCGCCTCAAGCGCGCGCAGGACGCGCAGGGAGGCATCGGACGGTTGCGTACCGTTGAGCGAAACATTGCACATGCCTGTGGCCTCCTGCGACTATCAAATTGGCTATCGATTGCGTCTGCAAGAAGTCTAGCAAGAAACAGCCTCCACTGCACACGCAAGTCCGATAAACAAAAACGCATCCGTCCTAGTCTAAGACGGATGCGAAATAATCAAACTATTCAGGCAAGGTGCAGGGACTAGCAGACCTGGCGAACCTCGATGTGCTTCTTATTTTCGTCCACCTTGGCAAAATCGCCCAAACCGGGGCACTCGACCACGTTGGCGCCGGTGGCCATCGACAGGCGCAGGGCGTCCTCGACGCGCTCGGGGGCGTCATGCCACACGGACAGGAAGGCAGCGAGCGAGGAATCGCCGGCACACACCGTCGACAGCAGCTTGACGTCGAAGGTGCGGTTAGCAAACCAGATGTGCTTGCCGTTGGAGAAGTACGCACCGGCGCCGCCGAGGGTCAGCAGCACGTTCTTGGCGCCCTTGGCATGAAGCTCAGCCATAGCGCCCTTGACGGACTCATCGTCGCCACCGCTCACCTTAATGCCAAAGATATCGAGCAACTCGTCGTCATTGGGCTTGATCAGCAGCGGCTCCATGGCAATGAGATCTGTCAGCTGATGGCTCGAAATGTCGAGAACGAACTCGGCACCCTTGGCCTTGACGCGGCGCAGAACCTCGGCCAGGAAGCCCTCGGAAGTGTTGGGAGGCAGCGAGCCGCTGATTACCAGGCAGGTCATGTCATCGAGCGAATCGATAAGCTCAAACATCTCCTGCTCGTTGGCCTCGTTGATGGCGGCACCGGCGTTGACCATGTTGTACTCGGTGTCGGGGCCGGCATTGAGGAACACGTTGACGCGCGTGATGCCGTCAGTCCACACGGGCTTGACGGGCACGCCCAGGGCCTCGGCGCCCTTAACGATAAACTCGCCCGAGAAGCCAGCGAAGAAACCCAGGATCGTGGTGTCGACACCGTAGTGGTCAAGCGTAAACGAGACGTTGAGGCCCTTGCCGTTGGGCGTGTAGACGGCGTTGCGGGTACGCGTGACAGTGTTAGCAGCAAGGCCGTCACAGGCGATGTTGTAGTCAATGGCGGGATTTGCAGTGAGCGTGTAAATCATGAATGTTCCTTTCACGAAGCAACGTGTTAATGAAAGTATATTCCACGCATAGACAAAAGTCTAGGACAACTCGGTGAACGGTGTGGAAGCGATGAAGTACGGCAGGACACGTCTCCCCCATGGCGGAAAAAAAGGCGCCCCGGCCGAAACCGGGGCGCCGCATGCGCACGAATATGTCGCGTTTCGATTACTGACGATCGAGCTTGCGGACAGCAACGCGCTTGCTGTACTCATCGACGTGACCGAAGTCGCCGATGCCGACGGACTCGGCAACGTTGGCGCCGGTGGCCATAGCGAGCTTCATGGCCTCCTCGACGTTGTCGCGATCCCTGTACCACTTGTGCAGGAACGCAGCGAGGGTGCAGTCGCCGGCGCAGACGGAAGAGACCAGCTTGATGTTGAACTCACGCTTGGCGTACCAGATGTCCTCGCCGTTGGAGAAGTAAGCGTCGCCGCGGCTACCACGGGTGAGCAGCACGTTCTGAACGCCGGCGTCGTGAGCCATCTTCATGGCAACGCGGACCTCGTCGTCGGTGTCAACCGGCACGCCGAAGATGGCCTTCATCTCGTGATGGTTCGGCTTGATGAGCAGCGGCTTCTTGTGAGCGAGCTCCTTGAGCTTATCGGAGGACAGGTCCAGGACAACGTCGGCGCCACGAGCCTGAGCGTGCTCCATGACCTGAGCCAGGAAGTCGGGCGTAGCTTTGGGAGGCACGGAGCCGGAGACGATCAGGCACTCAAGATCGCCCGCGGTGTCCAGGATGTTGTAGAGCTCCTCCTGGTGCTGCGGCGTAATAGGAGCGCCAGGGTTCAGGATGCCGTACTCGTGCTGGCCATCGTTGACGTAGGTGTTGATGCGCGTGATACCGTCGGTCCAGACCGGGCGGCACAGGCAGCCCAGGTTCATGACTTCCTCGACGATAAACTTGCCCGTGAAGCCAGCGAAGAAGCCGAGCGCGACGGTGTCGACGCCCATCTTCTTAAAGGCGAAGGACACATCGAGGCCCTTGCCGTTAGCCGTGTAGCTGGCCGAACCGGTGCGGACGTTCTCGTCGGGCTCGAGCGGAGAGCTCGAAACCGTCATGTCGACAGCCGGGTTAGCGGTTAGCGTGTAGAACATTTACAGTACCCCCTGTATATGTGAGGGCCGCGTGGCCGGCCCATTCCAACCACTCGGTTACCCCTGATACCAAATTAGCGAGCTGCGGACTCGAGCAGTGCCTTAACCTCGGCGGCAGTGTTGCAGGCGAGCGCCTTCTCGGCGAGCTCGTCGCACTCGGCCTTGGTCCACTGGCTGATGGTCTTGCGGGCGCGCAGGATCGACGGAGCGCTCATCGAGAACTCCTCCAGGCCCCAGCTGATCAGCAGCGGCTCGAGCAGCGGATCGGCAGCGGCCTCACCGCACATACCGACCATGATGCCGGCCTTCACGCCGCTCTCGATGATGTTCTTGAGCGAGCGAAGCACGGCGGGATAGTACACCTGGTACAGGTTGGAGATGGTGTCGTTGCCACGGTCGGCGCACATGGTGTAGCCGATCAGGTCGTTGGTGCCGATGGAGAAGAAGTCGGCGACCTCGGCAAGACGGTCTGCGAGCAGCGAAGCGGCGGGCGTCTCGACCATGATGCCGACCTCGATGTTCTCGTTGAACTTTCGACCCTCTTCGGTCAGCTCGGCCTTGCACTGCTCGACGAGCTCCTTGACAGCCAAGACCTCCTCGACGCAGGTGACGAGCGGGATCATGATCTTGACGTCACCGAAGGCGCTAGCGCGCAGCAGAGCGCGGAGCTGGACCTTGTACTGGTCGGGATTGGCCAGGCAGTAACGCACGGCGCGGAAGCCCATGAAGGGGTTGTCTTCCTTGACCATGTGCAGATACGGAATCTCCTTGTCGCCACCCACATCGAGCGTGCGGATGATGACCGGAGCACCCTTGAGCGCGCTGGCGACCTTACGGTAGGCGTTGAACTGCTCCTCCTCGGAAGGAAGCTCAGCGGAGTCCATGAACAGGAACTCGGAGCGGAACAGACCGATGGCCTCGGCGTCGTGATCGAGCGCGTTGGGCACGTCATCGGGGTTACCGATGTTGCAGGCGATGATCTTCTTGATGCCATCGGCAGTCACGGACGGCTTGCCACGGAAGGCCTCGAGGGCTGCCTTCTCGGCAGCGAAGGCCTCGGCCTTGGCGGTGTAGGCAGCGAGCGTCTCCTCGTCGGGATCGGCCTCAACGATACCCTTGCCACCGTCGACGACAACGGTCATACCGTTGCGCAGCGCGGTGCAGCTGTTGGAAACCGAAAGGACAGCCGGGATCTCAAGGGCGCGCGCGATGATCGCGGAGTGCGACGTGCGGCCACCGGTCTCGGTGACGATACCGGCAACGTGGGCCTTATCGATCGTGGCGGTCATGGACGGCGTGAGGTCGTGCACGACAACGACAGTGTTCTCGGGCAGGACGGAGAGGTCGACGACCTCCTTGCCCAGCAACTCGGCCAGAATACCGGTGCGGATGTCGGCGATGTCGGCCGCGCGCAGACGGAACATCTCGTCGTCCATGGACAGGAACATGTTCTCGAACATGGTCGAGGTGTCCATGAGCGCCTGCTCGGCGCAGGTACCGCCGTCAATGGCGGCGTTGATGGCGTCGGTCATCCCCGGGTCCTGAGCCAGGACAATGTGTCCGCTCATGATCTCGGCCTCGGCCTCGCCCACCGTCTCCTTCATGTGGTCGGCCTGAGCCTGGGTCTTCTCGCAGAAGACCGAAAGAGCGGACTGATAGCGCTCCTTCTCTGCTGCCGAATCAGCAACCTCGTGCGGCTCAAACGTCAAGTCGGGATCGACGGCAACCATGACGGTGCCGATACCGATGCCCTCGGAAGCGTTGACTCCCTGATACATTCCCATTCCTCTCTCCGTGTCATGTGATAAAGCGTTTTGCCATATCCATGACAAAAGAGCGCAGCTACCTTACAACAGGTCACTGCGCCCCCAAATATGAACTTAGTTGTTCAACATGCGACCCGTTTGAGTTCTACTCGCCAAGACCGCTCTTGATGAGCTCGATGGCAGCAGCCAGAGCCTCGGCCTCGTCAGCGCCGTCGCACTTGACCTCGACCTCGGTGCCGCAGGGGATACCAGCAGCCATGAGAGCCATCGGGGACTTGCCGTTGACCTCCTTCTCGGGGGTAACGACCGTCACGTCACAGGCATACTTGCCCATGGTGGAGGCGAACAGACCAGCCGGACGCATGTGCAGACCCTGAGGATTAACGAGGGTAGCCTTCTCAGAAACCATAGTTGACTCCTTTTTGTGTTTAACCCCTGTCATGCATGTGGCAGGAGTCAGATTCACGACGTTGTTTATATTAACTCACATCAAACGGTTTTTCATTATGTTTCAGACGAATTATTGGACAGATGTGTTTGTCGTCCGCTTGCTCGCCCACAGGGGCCCGCGCGCGGCCTGTGAGATTTCCTGCTCTACAGTCCTGCTCGCACGAAGAGCACATTAAATGCTCTTCGGCTCGTGCGGAACTCGCGATAAATCTCACAGGCCGCGCGCGGGCCCCTGTGGGCGAGCAAGCTGCGGAAACCCAGTCGGTCCAAAGTAATGTCGGCTGAAAGGAATTCTGGCTGATGATCTGTTCGCGACAAGGACTCGATAGGCGGCCCCCTCTATGCCCTTTTATAAGTTGCGGTGAAATAGGGACTGAATTTGGGGTTGAACCGTTTAAACAGTCCCAATTTCACCGCAACTTATGGGAGGGATAGAAAAAAGGCGGAGGCCCTGGAGAGGGGCTCCGCCTTATATACAGGGGGCGATGCTATTCGCGTACCGTGGAATTAGACCAAGCGGGCGTTGATCGTCTTGGCGATCTCGGCGGCGTCAGTGGAACCCTTGACGGTGGCACGGAAGTCCTCGTCCATGAGCGCCTCAGCGACCTTGGACAGGATCTTGAGGTGCGTAGTGCCGGCCTGGGCACCGGGGATGAGCAGGGCGATAGCCACGTTGACGGGAGCGCCGTCCATGGTGTCCCAACCGGTCACGCCAGACTCGTCCTTGACGACGATGACGGCAGCCTCGGTAATGGCGTCGGACTTGGCATGCGGGATGGCGAAGCCCTCCATCATGCCCGTGGTGCCCTCGGCCTCGCGGGCCAGGAAGGCGTTCATCACGGCGTCGGCGTCGCTTGCGATACCGGCCTTGACGGCCTGGTTGGAAACGAAGCTCAGAGCCTCGTCACGAGAAGCGAAGTCCTCGGCGACAAAGACATTCTCGACCTTCACGAAGTCGGCAGCCTCGGCCTTGGGGGCCTCGACGGCAGCGGCCTTGGGGGCCTCAACGGGCTTGGCTACAGGAGCGGCCTTCTGGTTCTTCTCGAAGTCGTACTTCTTGAAGGCCACGAACAGGATGCCACCGACCACAGCGCCGATGAGGATCGCGAGGACCCACAGCGGACCGTTCTCGACAACGGGCAGGACCAGGAAGCCACCGTGAGGCGCCGGATCGTGAACGTTGAACATAATGGTCAGGATCGAAGCGATAGAGGAACCGAGCATCATAATGGGCATGACGGGCCAAATGTTCTTGGTCATGAACGGAATGGCGCCCTCGGTGATGTGGGTGCAACCAAGGATGAGGTTAACGACACCGGCGTCGTGATCCTCCTGGCTGAAGTACTTCTTGCCGACAACGACGGCAAAGGTGGTAATCAACGGCGGAACGATGCAGGCGGCGGAGACGGCAGCCATGAAGTTAGTGCCGAAGTTGTAGGTATCGGTGCCAACACCGGCGGCCAGAGCCTCGGTGAGCATAGCGGTACCGGTGACATAAGCAGCCTTATTGACCGGGCCACCCATGTCAAAGGCGCACATGCAGCCGATAGCAAGACCCAGGACAACGGCGCCAGAGGCGGACAGGCCCTTGAGGAAGTCCATCATGGCGGTGTTGATGGCAGCCATGGGGCCGGAAATGCCGAGCATGACCAGGCCGACGATAGCCGTCGAGAACAGCGGGTACAGGAAGATAGCCTTGAGGCCGTCCAGGTTCTTGGGCAGGCCGGCAAAGACCTTCTCGAGCAGCAGGATGACATAGCCGGCGAGGAAGCCGCCGACGATGCCGCCCAGGAAGCCGAAGCCCACGCCGGCGCCACCGGCGTCGATCATGCCAGTCTCGGCGTTAACAGGCAGGCCCTGGATGGCGATCATACCGGCAACGAAACCGGGGACGAGCGCCGGGCGCTTGCCGATGGATTCGGCGATGTAGGCGGAAAGCACCGGAACCATGAGGTTCATGGCGATGCCGCCGATAATCTTGAGCATCGCAGCAAAGCTGTTGTAGTCAGACGCCGTCGAATCGAAGGACGTAATGCCCCACAGGAACGAAACGGCGGTCAGAACACCACCGGCAACGACGAAGACCAGCATGTGGCTGACGCCGTTCATGAGGTGCTTGTAGATGATGTGGCCGATGGACTCCTTCTCCTCGACCTCGTCCTCGACATCGGCAGCGGCTGCAACCGTGCTGTCGCCCTTGGCGGCGAGCGCGCGGTCAATCAGCTTACCGGCGGCCTCAACGGACAGGGCCTTGGAAACACCAACGGAAACCATGGGCTTACCGGCGAAACGCTCAGCCTGGACATCCTTGTCTGCTGCGACGACGACGGCCTTGGCACCAGCGATCTCACTCTTGGTGAGCTCGTTCTCGACACCGACCTGGCCATGAGTCTCGACCTTAATGGTCAGACCGCGCTCGGCAGCTGCCTTCTCCAGCGCCTCCTTCGCCATGAAGGTGTGCGCAATGCCGGTCGGGCAACCGGTCGCGGCGATGATGTCAAACTTAGCCATGTGTCCCTCCTTCTTGAGTACTGCGCCCGCGGGCGCTCCCCTACACGCGCTTCGATGCGCGTTTTTCCACAACTGAAAGATACCAACCTACCGTCCGCGTGAGAAGAGCTAAGGTGCAAATCTCCGGTGAAAGGTTCTTTCATAACCGTAAACGGTAAGTGAAAGTTTACCATCAACACTTGAAACGGCAAGGTGTATCTTGTAATTGAAAATGCCCGTATACTATGGCATTGCGAATCAAATTAGATTTTCATGCCAACCAGGAGCCATCCATGACCGATAGTAGCAAGAGCGCACTTTCCCTCATTAGCACCCATCAGGGATACAGCGAGTCCGAGCAGCGCATTGTCGACTATATATTGGAGCACCAGTCCGAGGCGCCACGCCTCACGGCCGCTCAGCTCTCGCGCGCCGCTGCCACGTCCGAGGCGACCGTTTCGCGTTTCTGCCGCAAGCTTGGGTTTGGCAGCTTCCGCAGCTTTCAGTTTTCGTTGGCGAGGGATTTGGAAAGCCAGCGCAACGAGGGCCTGACCGACGAGGTCTCACTCGACAATATGGAGCAGAGCCTCAAGAACATCCTGGCTGCCAAGGTGAGCGAGCTTAATGCGACTATCGACGGGATCGACCACGATACGCTGGCGGCTGTTGTGCATGCCCTTAAGCATGCAGGGGTTATTGAGTTTGCGGCTGTGGGCAATACGAACGCGGTCGCGCTCGATGCGACGTTTAAGTTTTCGCAGCTGGGCCTGCGCTGCATGGCGAGCACCATTAGCGAGACATCAATCGGCTTTGCGCTCACGTTGCGCCCGGGTGACGTTATCGTGCTAATCTCAAACTCTGGCAAATCGCGCCGACTGAATCGCATGGCAAAAGCGGCTCGCGACTGCGGCGCAACCGTAGTCGTCATCAGCAGCGACAGCAAATCCCCACTCGCGCGCCTGGCAGACTACACTTTTAATACCGTCAACCACGAGGCGCTGCTCACCACGGGCGACTTTGCGTTCTCCAAAATCAGCGCCACGATGATCATCGAAGTCATCTACAACTTCCTGTTGCCCGAGATCGAAGACGCGCGTGAGCATATCAGCTACTACGAGGAGCTCATCCAGCCGGATAAGGTCGTTGAGTAAAACGCGTAGTGGGACAAAAATTTCAGTCTATTTTGTCCCACCAACACCGCTGATACGACCTAACCTCGAGCTTCTTCGAGCATCTGCTTTGCGTGCGCCAGGCTTGCCTCGGACTGATCGCCGCTCAACATGCGGGCGATCTCGGCGATACGCGCTTCGCCGGTTACCTCGTCCAAATGCGTCTGGGGAACATCGCCCGGTTCCTTGCTGACGACATAATGCTTGTCAGCCATGACGGCGACCTGCGCCAAGTGGGTTACGACAATCACCTGATGCGTAGCGGCGAGATCTGCCAGCACGCCCGCGAGCGCACGCGCCGTGGAGCCACCGACACCGGCATCGACCTCGTCAAACACCAGCGTATCAACACCGTCCGCGTTACCGAGGACAACCTTGCTTGCAAGCATGACGCGGCTGAGCTCGCCGCCCGACGCAATGCGGCGCAGGGGACGTGGCGTCAAGCCGACACCGCTGCGGTATAGCAGCTCGTAGCTCGAAGGACCAACGGGCGTCCACTCAGCACGGGGAAGATCGCGCGACTCCCAGACGAGCTCGGCACTACCCATCTCCAAGCGCGCCATCTGGCGGCCAACCTCGTGGCAGAAGCGCGGGGCCGCCGTATTGCGCGCGCGCTTAAGCGCCTTGGCAGCGGCAAACAACTCGCGCTCGGCGCTCCCGAGTTCCTCACGCGCCTTTTTAATCTGCTCATCGCCATCATCGACCAGGGACAGCAGCTCTTGCGAGCGATCGCGCATGGCAAAAACATCGTCCATAGTGGGACCCCACTGACGCAGCAGGCCCTTGAGGTCGGAATACCGCTCACGCATGCGAGCGAGCTCGCGCGGATCGAAGGCGACGCCATCGCGATAGGCACGAAGCTCGTTCGCGCAATCCTCAAGGGAGATACAGGCATCCGAAAGCGCATCGGCAATGTCGCCCAGTTTACGATCGACGGTAGCCATACGGGAAAGCTCTGCCACGGCGCTGTTCACGGCATCGAGCGCTCCCCCTTCGGCGGCAAGCGATGCATGGGCATCGTTAGCCGTGGCAACCAGTACCTCGGCATGTTCGGAGCGCGGCAGCAGTTCCTCGACTTCCTCATACTCGCCCGGCTTGGGGTCGACCTCGCCGATGCGCTCGAGGGCAAAGCGCGCCTCCTCGACGCGGCTCCCCTGCGCACGCGAGGCCTCTTCGACACGTCGAACCTCCTTGGCGGCAGCGCGCGAGGCTTTAAAGCAAGCACGGTAGTGCTCGAGCGCCTCGAGTGCCGGGCGCCCTGCCCAGGCATCGACCATGGCAACGTGATGCGCCGGGTCGAGGAGGCGCTGGTGCTCGTGCTGGCCGCACAGATCCATCATCACGCCAACGCGCTCCGAAAGCTCGCGCACACTGGCGATGCGGCCGTCAATCTTCACTCGGCTGCGGCCCTCGGCAGAAAGGCTACGCTGCACGGTGAAGCCTTCCGTGTCATGCGGCCCGTCGAACAAGCGCGCCTCGACGCTCGCCAGCGTCTCGCCCTCGCGAACCGTCGACGAATCCGCGCGCTCGCCCAAAATAAGCTTGAGGGCCGAGAGCAGCGCAGTCTTGCCGGCGCCGGTCTCGCCGGTCAGGACAGTCAGGCCGGCACTCGGCACCAGCGTCGCCTCGCGAATGAGTGCAATGTTAGAAACCTGCAGCTCATCGATCATGACGGACTCCGTAGAATACGCGGCTCACCGAGTTATAGAAGCTCTCGGGGCCATAATCGAGCAGCAGCACATCTCCGGGCCCGCGACGCACAGCCACGCTCTCGACCGTACCATCACAAGTAATAAACTGTCCGTCGATGGCGATTGCCGGAACGCTCGGACGGTCATCAGACATAAAGATTTCGACGACATCACTCGGCGAAGTCAAGAAGGCGCGGGCCTGAATGGTGTGCGGCGCAATGGGTACGCAGACCATGCCCGTATAGTCGGGGCTCACGATGGGGCCACCGGCACTGAGCGCGTAACCCGTAGAACCAGTCGCCGTGGACACGACCACGCCGTCGCCACGCAGTCGGTCGATATGGTGGCCCGACACCGTGATGTCGAACTCGACCATATCGGACAGCGGACCTCGGGTAAGCGCCATGTCGTTGAGGGCGAACGTGCGCACGACATCCTTCGTACCGTCTTCGCGCACGGACACGATATCCGCGGCGATGGTAGCGCGACGGCTCACGTGCAGCTCGCCGGACAGGGCATCACTCACAACCTGCAGAATGTCGCGCTCCTCGGGGCTCGCAGCAGTTAAAAAGCCCAGGTGACCATAGGAAAGACCGAGGATAGGAATCTCGCGATGGTTGAGGATGCGGGCAGCACGTAGCAACGTACCGTCGCCGCCGAGCGTAATGACCAGATCGGAGCCGTCAATATCAGGCGTGCTCTGAATCTTGGATCGCTGGTCGGCAGCCCATGCGACCTCATAGCCCTGGCGCGAAAGCCAAAGCTCGAGCATCAGGCCGCTCTCGACCGCCTCTTGCTTGTAGTAATTGGGAACCAGAAAGACCTTCATAGCGTTGCAGCTTTCTCGCTCAAAACCGTTACCTGGAATTGAAGCTCGTCTTGCGAGCGGTCGCCGGGTTCAAATCTCGTGCCGTACAGGAAAAACTCGACGTTGCCCTTGGCACCATGAATGGGTGACACGCACACATCGACCGGGAACAGGCCCTTGGCTGCAAAGAGTTCAATCGCCGCCACAAGCGTACCACGGCGGACGGCGGGGTCGGTCACGATGCCGCCCTCGCCCACCAGCGCAGCCGGCGCCTCAAACTGGGGCTTTACGAGCGTGCAAAAAGAACCTGTAGACGCCAGGCACGCCAGCACCGCATCGATAATGTTCGCGATGCTGGTAAACGAGACATCACACACAGCCAGGTCGATGGCACCGGCATAGCCAAGCTCGGGCAGCTGCGTCACGTTGGTGCGCTCATGCAGCGTCACGCGATCGTCCTGACGCAACGACCAATCGAACTGGGCGCGACCCACGTCCACCGAGACAACGGTCGCAGCTCCGCGCTTAAGCAGGCAATCGGTAAAGCCGCCGGTAGAGCAGCCCACATCCAGACAGGCAAGGCCCGTCGGATGGATACCAAACGCATCAAGCGCGCCTTCGAGCTTAAGACCACCGCGGCCAACATAGGGAATGCGCCCCTTCACGTGCAGCGGCAGCCCCGGGATCACCTTAAGGCCCGGCGAAGTCAAGCGCTCACCGCCACTCGAGACCAAGCCGGCCATAAGAGTGCGAAGGGCATCCGCGCGATCGGCGCAGATGCCCTGTGAAATCAGTTCGTCATCAAGACGCACGCGTTTCATGAATGCCATCAACCATTCGTATCCGGAGATGCGGCCTAGCAATCCTGGGATTCGTTTGCCGTATCCTCATCGTATTCCTGCTCGAGCTTATCGGCCTCACGCGGCGTCAACTCAAACTTGTCGACTATATCGACCGCGCGGGAGCCCAGCTCAATCGCTTCGTCAAACAAATCGAGCGAACGCTCCAAGGAGGTATCCTTGGAGCGAACGGTAGCGATGATCTGGTCCAAGCGGTCCGAGATCTCGTCGAAGTTGCGGACGGAACCCTCTGGCATGGCTACTCCTCGACGGAGTCGACAACAGCCTCGGCGGCGTCCGAATCCTCGGCCAGCACGCCAGCCTCAGCCTTGGCAACCGCAACCTTGATGGCAGCCTCGGCGGCCTGGGCCTCCTCGCGAGCGCGATCTTCGGCCAGCAGCTCTTGGTACAGGTCCTCACCCGGCAGCTCCTCGCTGCGAGCGATCTTACCCAGCACGCCGTTGACGAACGACGCGGACTGGTCGGTGCCATAGGCCTTGGCAAGCTCGACGGCCTCGTTGATCACGATGGCGTCCGAGACCTCCTCGTCGGTGAGGAAACGCATCTCGTAAACGGCGATACGCAGCAGGTTGCGGTCGGCGCCGGGCATGCGCATAAGATCCCAGTTCTTGGCAACGGAGCGCAGAGCGCAGTCGATGCGGTCGATATGCTCGTAGGCACCGCGACAAAGCTCCAGCGCATAGGGGTCGAGGGGACCCTTAGAGATCAGGAAATCGCCCTCGAGGACGCGCTCGAGCGGGCTGTCCGTGGCCTCGGCCTGGAACAGCAGCTGCAGCGCCTGACTGCGGGCAAGAGTACGCCCGCGATAAACCTTAAGGCTCAAAGGTTACTCCTTGGGGAAAACGAGGCCGTCGATGCAAACGTCAACGCGCTCGACCTCGACGCCAACCTGGGCATCGATGGCGGCGACCACGGCGGCGCGAACGGCCTCGGCGAGTTTCTTGAACGGATAGCCAAAGAACACCACGACACGCACGGTGAGTGCGAGCTTGTCGCCGACGACCTCGGCCTCGACCGCCGGCTCGGAAGCCGGGGCCTTGGACGAAAGCATCATGGAGACAAGGTTGGTGGCAAGGTCCTTGACGCCAACGGAGGCGATGCCCTCGACATCGGACACGGCGCGCGAGACGATGGCGGTCAGAACATCGGGCGAAATGCCGATGCCGTCAATCTTGATTTCCTGGGGCATGAGTCCTCCTAGAAGAGTTGGTTGCTAGACGCGGGAGACGAACTTGCCGTCGCGGGTGTCAACCTTGATGACCTCGCCCTCGTTGAGGTACATGGGGACCTGGATGACAGCGCCGGTGTCGATCGTGGCCGGCTTGGTGGAACCCTGGACGGTGTCGCCCTTAAAGCCCGGGTCGGTCTGGACGATGGTGGTCTCGATGAACATCGGCGGGGTCACGCCCATGAGCTCATCGTCGGCAAAGAGCAGCTGGCAGATGTCGTTCTCGCGCAGCCACTTGGAGTTCTCGCCCACCATGTCCTCAGGAACGGGAACCTGCTCATAGGTCTCATTGTCCATGAAGATGTAGTCGGCGCCATCGTTGTAGAGGTACTGGAACTCACGGGTGGTGAGCATGACGCTCTCGAACTTGGTGCCGGCGTTGCAGGTGTTCTCGACGACGCGGCCGCTCTTGATGTCGCGGGTCTTGTAGCGCACAAACGCGCCGCCCTTGCCCGGCTTGACATGCTGGAACTCGACGATGGTGTAGACCTTGTCCTTGATGCGGAGACCGAGGCCGTTCTTGAAGTCGGCGGTAGAAATGGTAGGCATAGCGACCTTTCTTGTTATGGGCAGAACGCACAAGCGTCCAAATTACATACGACCGAAATTATACACTTGCAGACGGCGCCTGCAGCGAGCGCATAAAAAGAGAACGCGGGGCGTCCGAATTGCTCCGGACGCCCCGCCCCAAAAATCTATCGAAATGGGCTAGCAATCGATGACGTGCAGGTCGTGCGGGGTCTTGGTGAAGGGCTCATATCCGTTCTCGGTGACGACGCCGTAGTCCTCCAGGCGCACGCCGCCCACACCGGGCAGGTAGACGCCGGGCTCCATGGTGATAACAGAGCCGATCTCGATGGTGTTCTTGCTGCGGTTAAAGTTGGGCAGCTCGTGGATGTCGATACCGACGCCGTGGCCCAGACCATGGTTGTAGTAATCGCCATAGCCGGCATCGCCGATGATCTTCTTAGAGAGCTTGAAGATGTCGTTGCCCTCGACGCCCGGATGAATGGCGGCGACGCATTCCTCGTGCGTGCGGCGCACGAGTGCGTACAGGTCGAGCTGCTCTTGCGTGGGCTCGCCCATCACGACGGTGCGCGTCATGTCGGAGCGGTAATCACAGTAGCCCGCGCCGTAATCCATGAGGACGAAATCGCCCTTCTCGATCACGCGATCGCTCGGCACGGCATGCGGGTTGGCGGTGTTGGGACCGCTCGCCACGATGGAGCCGAAGGCCAGGCTGTCGGCGCCGTTGGCGAACATAAAGTTCTCGAGCTCGTTGCGAACCTGCTTCTCGGTCATACCGGGCTTAATAAACCCGAGCATGTGCTGGAAGGCGGCGTCGGTGATCGACTGTGCGTGGCGCATGAGCTCGATCTCCTCGGCGTCCTTGATGGCGCGCATCTTGCGGATGTCGTCGTGCATCAGCGGCAGCATGCAGGCGACGGAGCGGTCCTCCAGGCCGCGCTGAATGCCCTGGTAGAAATTAATCTGCATATCGTCCTCGACAGCGCAGACGCGGCACTTGTTGGCCGCAATCTTGCCGGCGACCCAACCGGGGATGGTGCCCTCGTCCATGTCGTAGACCCAGGGGCTGCCGGCGGGCGTGTTCTCCTCAAAGCTGTTGAGGTAGCGCGAGTCGGTGTGGAACAGGCACTGGTCGGCCGTAATAAACGCAGCGTGCGGGAACTCGAAGGTGTAGTCGAAGACGCCCTTCACGCCCGTAAGCCAACGAAGGTTGGCCTCGTCGCGCACCACGATGGCGTCGTAGCCACGCTCGACCATCAGGGCACGGACACGCTCGATACGACCGGCAGGACCGGCAGCAAACTCAGACATGCAGATTCCTTTCTTGTTGTCTCTATAAAGACGGGACGGATCTCAATCAACGTACGGAATCGTATGCGATCCGCAACCGATTGAAAACCCGCCCCTCAACATGATACGAAAGACGATGGATGTCAATAAATCTTAGAGAAGTTCTTTGCGAGAAGCCAAGTAGGCATGAGCGTGCCGCTCAAGAACCTCGTCCTCAACGCTCGTTAGACGAATGGCGCCGAGCGCTGCGGGCAGCGGCAGCATGCTGCGGTTCGAGCGGGCGAACTGCTGCCTGCGGAACTCCTCGATAAACGCGGTGGGCTCCAGGTCGAAGGCAAGTTCCTCGATGCCAAAGTCCTCCAGGCAGTCATCGACCTCAAAGACGTAATCGATATCAAAGTCGCAGGCATCATGTGCTAGGCGCGCCTCAAAGCGCATGCCCTCGGACAACAGCTGGTAGGCAGGGACCTGCGAAGCGGCATCGCCCAAGCAAGCGCGCAAGGTACGCTCCCCCGTCTTGCCAAAATCGAGCGCATGGCGGGCGCTCGGGTTCGTGGCCATCAGTACGTCCTTGCGAGCAGTCTGAGACCATTGAACGGCATTGACGAGCGCGACCTCCTCGCCCGCGAGAATCTCGGGGACGGTCTCAATAAACTGATTCCAGCGGGACTTGCTGCTCGAAAGCATGGTGCCAACAAGTACCGCATAGCCGAGCTTGAGGTCCTCAGGGTCCGCCTCGCGAACAAGATCGAGGTCACACACGACCAAACCCGGTTCGGGACGGAACGCGATAGCGGGAAGCGCATTGGCCGACGAGGCGACAAGCGGCTTCATGGTCGTCGCGACCGTGAGCATGGCGTCGAAGGTCGTCGGCAGCAGCGCGCACTCGGTTCGGCCACACCACTGGTTGGCGCACCAGCTAACAACCGAGCAGGTTGCGGCATCGCCAACGGCGACAACCAGATCGTCGCAGGTAACGCCGTTGGCAGACAGGGCGCCAAAGATAGCATCAGCATCGGCCAGCGTGGCACCAGCAGGCGAAACCTCGAGGACAAGCGGCGACACGGCAAAACCGGCGTCGACCAGCGCATGCTCGACGACTTCACCAAAACGCTCGGATGTGGCGGTGTTCCAAACGACCATCGCGCGCTTAGGCTTGCCCACGGCCGAGGCAAACATACGCGACAGCTCATCGAACGCACCCAATCCGACACGGACATCGACGCTGCGGTTTTGGAAATTGATCAGTTGACGGCGAATCATAGCAGCCCACGCTCCAAAAGCATCTCGGCACAAAGGTAGGAAACGTCCTCGAAGGACTTGTTGCGAATATCAAGGGTAAGGTCGGCAGCCTGGCGATACAACGGACGGCGATGCTCAAACAGGCGCGCGGCATGCTCAGGCGAGCGGAAATCGGGGCGCGTGTCGGACCGACGAATCTGGCGAATCGAATCCTCGAAGTCGCCCTCGAGGTACACGCACGTACCCATTTCGTGCATCAGCTCAATATTCACCGGCGTCTCGACAATGCCACCCCCGCACGATACTAGCAGGCTGCGCTCACTTTGAAGCGAACGGAGTGCCGAGGTCTCGAGCTCGCGAAAACGATCCTCGCCCTCGGTCTCAAAAATCTCGGTTACCGACTTGCCGCAACGGCGGACGACCAGGCGGTCGGTATCGATAAAACGCCGCTTGAACATGGTGCCGACGTTGCGCGCGAGCGTCGATTTGCCCGCGCCCAAAAAGCCGATAAAGAAGATATGGTCGCAGCCGTGTTTGATGTGCTGAGACATGGCGAAACCTATTCCTCGCAGGGAAGGTCGCGCAGGGCCCGGCGCTCAAAGATACGGAAGATCTGCGTATACCACAGGTCCTGCGTCGCCTGCGGCTTTACCAGTATGGTATCGACGCCGGCGAAATTGCCGCTCCACACGTCAGTGTAGAGCTGATCACCGATCAGCACCGCCACGTCGGCCGTGGCGCCGAGGCGCTTAAGACCCGCCTTGAGGGCAAACGGCGCCGGCTTCATGGCGTGGCTGATGGCCTCGAGTCCCAGCTCGCGTGCAGAGCTCATGACCTGGTCGCGATGCCAGTTGTTGGACACCATGCACAGCTTAAAGCCTTTGGCGCGGGCGGCGTCGAGCCAAGCGGAAACCGCGGCGGGAACCTGCTCGGTGTCGCGCGGCACCAGGGTGTTATCGCGATCGAGCAGAATGGCGCGTTTGCCGTCGGCCCACAGGGTATCAAGGTCGATGCGATCGACCGAGGCAACGTATCGTTTGGGGCTAAAAATCCTCATGCTAATTCCAAGACTGTTGATGCTCTTCATAGGTTTGCGAGAAGTACTCCTCGTCCTGCGTAATGTAGAAATACAGGTCATCGGAGTCGGTCGGCTCAAGCGTGGCCTTAAGTGCCTCGAGCGACGGAGAGCAGATGGGCGTGGGCGGTAGGCCCTCGTGCTTATAGGTGTTATACGGACTATCACTCTGCAGGTCGTCGGCGGTAACCTCGCCACCGGTGACATACATCATGGTCGCATCGCTGTTGAGATAGCGCAAACCGTCGAGCTTGCCGGCAAGGCGGTTGTAGAAGACCGAGGCCACGTGTGCACGTTGATCGGCGTTGAGGCCCTCGCGCTCAACGATAGAGGCCAAGTTGACGATGTCGTAGTCAGACATCTCCACACCGTAGCGCTCCTTGATCTTGGCTTCGCAGCTCGCAAAGTCAAGCGACTTGTACTCGGTCTTAAACTGATCGAGCATAGCGCGAACCACGTCATCGGCCGTCGGCGAATCACCCAACGAATAAGTCTTGGGGAACAAGAAGCCCTCGAGCGAGTCGTTGGCGGCGCCCTTAAGGAAGCTATAGTCGTCCACGTAGTTGGAGGCCTTGGCCTGGTTGAGGAAGTCTTCCTTAGAGATACTGTCGTAAGCCTGGGCCACACGGTCGGCGACTTGATCGACCGTTAGGCCCTCAGGGATAGTCAGCGCATTGGAGCCCGCGTTGGGGCCTTCCATGAGCTGCTGAACAACCTTGGTCGCATCCATGAGTGTGGTGAACGAATAAGTACCAGGCTTGAGCGACATATCGGCGTTGAGCTTTTTCACCGCCGCATAATAATCCTTGGGATTTTCGACGATATGGTTCTCGGAGAGAATCGAGGCGATAGTATCGCCCGAGGCACCGTCGGGAATCGTGATAGTAACTTGCTGGCCAGCAGCGACTTTCGCATCCTCACCGCCAAAGAAGCCCTTGACGGCTGGCACGACAAAGAAAACGATCGCGACAAGCGCAAGCACGGCGACGACGCCACCGATAATCATAGGCACCGGGGAGCTTTTCTTTTGTGTACCACGGCGGACGTGCGTGTTATAGCTCGAGCGCGTAGCCGGAGCAACGCCGTGGGAACCGAGAGCGTGATGCGAATGCGACTGGGGGGCCTGCACTCGCTGGGTAGATGCCTGCTGCTTAAAGCGGGTACCGCCTGCAGGCTGGGCCGAACGAGAGGAGGACTGCTGAGCCGTCCGCTGAGCAGGCTGGGCCGAACGAGAGGAGGACTGCACCGGACGCGCGGCAGGCTGAGCTGCGCGCTGCGTCGGCTGCGCAGGGCGCTGACCAGGCTGAGTAGGGCGCGACGAGGGCTGACCCTGACGACTCTGCCGGCGCGGATCGGAAGCGCTAGGCATGCGAAACCTCCTCGTTTTTACGATCGAGCCATGTCTGCAAGAACAGGCTGGCGGCGATCATGTCAATCTTGCCCCTCATCTGCTTTTCGTTGAGTCCCTGCTCTCGCAGGATTCGCTTGGCCTCCTGCGAGGACAGACGCTCGTCCTCAAACTCCAGAGGAAGTTCGAGCTCGTCGGCAATCTTTTGGGCCACGGCGGCGACGCGCTCGGCCTGGGGGCCGGGCTCACCGGCCATGGTCAAGGGACGTCCGCTTACCAGGATATCGGGCTCATAGTCCTCCACCAGGTAGCGAAACGTCTTTGCCATGCCAGTGACCTCGGCAGCCGGAAGCACCTTGACAGGCATCGCCATCTTGCCATCACGGCTCGAGACGGCGATGCCAATCCTGGTCTCCCCTATGTCCAGCGCAAGCGCGACCACAGCGACTACTTAGGTTCTTAGGCGCCGAGCGCGGTCTTAGCGGCCGCAAGAGCATCGGCGATACCGGCAGCGTTCTTGCCACCGGCCTGGGCCATGTTGGGACGGCCGCCACCGCGACCATCGACCAGGCCCGCGATCTGCTTGATCACGTTGCCGGCGTGGAAACCGGCCTTCACGGCGTCATCGGAGCCGGCGGCGAGCAGGGCCGGGGTGCCCTTCTCGGTCACGCTGGCAACAACGCAGGCGACAGGGCCGGCGACCTTCTGGTGCACGGTATCCCAAACGTTGCGCAGGTCAGCGGCCTCGAGACCCCGAAGCTCAGCAACAACGAGCTTGTAGCCATTCAGCTCGACAGCACCCTCGATGGCGTTGGAGATCGCATCGGAGGAGCCACCAGTGAGCGCCTTCTTGAGCTTGTTGGACGTCTCGCGCAGCTCGGCCTGCAGGTTCTCCACGCGGGCGGGAACCTCGTCGACGCGGCACTTGAGCGCAGCGGCGGCGGCGTCAACGAGCGCCAGGCGGTCGGCCATGTAGTCGAGGGCACCCTTAGAGGTCACGGCCTCGATACGGCGGACATTGGAGCCCGTGGAGGACTCGGAAATGATCTTGAAGAGGCCAATCTCGGCGGTATTGGCGGCATGAGTGCCACCACAGAGCTCGCGGGAGAACGGCTGGTCCTCGGCGCCCACGGAGACGACGCGGACAACATCGCCGTACTTCTCTCCAAACAGAGCGACAGCGCCGGCAGCCTTAGCCTCGTCGATGCCCATGACACGGGTCACAACCGGCTTGGAAGCGAAGATCTGCTGGTTGACCAGGTCCTCGACAGCCTTGAGCTGCTCGGAGGACAGGGCCTCGAAGTGCGTGAAGTCAAAGCGCAGGTGCTCGGGCGTCACCAGCGAACCGGCCTGGGAGACATGCTCGCCCAGGACCTGCTTAAGGGCGGCGTCGAGCAGGTGCGTGGCGGTGTGGTTGCGGCGCAGGAAGCCACGGCGCTCGGCGTCGAGCGCGGCGGTAACAGCGGCACCGACAGTCAGCGTGCCCTCGGCAACGTGCGCGACGTGGGCATACAGGCCGTTGTGGTTCTTGGTGTCGGCAACGGTCAGAACAACGCCCTCGGCGGAAAGCTTGCCGGCATCGCCCTGCTGGCCACCCATCTCGGCATAGAACGGGGTGCGGTCGAGCACAACCTCGACATCCTCGCCGGCGGCAGCAGACTCGACGGACTCGCCGTTGCGCACGATGGCGACAACCTTGGCGCCCTCGATCACATCGTTGTCATAGCCGTCGAACTCGGTCGCTGCGACCTTGTCCGAAAGCTCGACCCACACGTCGTTGAAGCTGCCCCAGGCGTCGCCCTTGGCATTGGCGCGGGCGCGGGCCTTCTGGTCCTCCATGCAGGCAGTGAAGCCGTCCATATCGACGTCGTGGCCAGCAGTGCCGGCGATCTCGACGGTCAGATCGATGGGGAAACCAAAGGTGTCGTGCAGTTTAAAGGCGACATCGCCCGGAAGCACGGCGCCCTCGGCAAGCGCTGCCAGGGCCTCGTCCAGATAGACGCGGCCGTTGTCGAGCGTCGTGGAGAAGCGCTCCTCCTCGGAGGCGACGATACCCTTGACGAGCGCGACATTCTTGAGCAGCTCGGGATAAGCCTCGCCCATCTGAGCGTTAACCTCGTCGATGAACTTGGTCAGGAAGGCGCCCTCGATGCCCAGCAGGCGACCGTGGAACACGGCACGACGGAGCAGGCGGCGAAGGACGTACTCGCGACCCTCGTTACCGGGAAGGATGCCGTCCGAGATCATAAAGTCGACGGCACGGGAGTGGTCGGCGATGATACGCAGGGAGCGGCTGGCGCCAGAGTAATCGTCGGCGTCATAGGTCTTGCCGCTAATCTTCTCGCCCAGCTTGATGAGGTGCTGCATCAGATCGCCGTCGTAGTTGGCGGTCTTGTGCTGCATGATGGCGGCCATGCGCTCCAGGCCCATGCCCGTATCGAGGTTGCGGTGCGGCAGCTCCGGCAAGGAGCCGTCCTCCTGGCGGTCGTACTGGGTAAAGACGAGGTTCCAGAACTCCAGGAAGCGGTCGCAGTCGCAGCCAGGCTTGCAGTCGGGGCTGCCGCAGCCGACCTCCTCGCCCATGTCAAAGTAGATCTCTGAGCACGGACCGCAGGGACCGGTGGGGCCAGCGGCCCAGAAGTTATCGTCCTCGCCCAGGCGGGAGATGTGGTCCTCAGCAACGCCCAGAGAACGCCACACGTCGTGGGTCTCGTCGTCCTCGGTAAAGACGGTGAAGTACAGGCGGTCGAGCGGCAGCTTGAACTCCTTGGTGATGAGCTCAAAGGCCCAGGCGCAAGCCTGCTCCTTGGAGACGCCGCCAAAAGAGAAGTCGCCGAGCATCTCGAAGAAGGACAGGTGACGGCCGTCCTCGCCGATGCAATCGATGTCGTTGGTGCGGACGCACTTCTGGCAGGAAATCGCGCCGATCTCCTTCATGGTCTTCTTGCCCTGGTAGTACTCCTTAAACTGGTTCATGCCGGCGTTGGCAAGCAGCAGCGAAGGATCGTCGGGAACAAGAGACGAAGAAGGATAGAGCTTAAGACCGCGCTCCTCAAAGAAGTTGAGGAACTTGGAGCGAATCTCGGCCGTAGTCATTGACGGGTAGTCAGCACTCATAGAGGGAATCTCCTCGGTTTCACATCGAAACAGTTCAAACGTAACGATATTACCATCCCGCCGCGCCTGTGCAAAAAAGAGGGCCGGCACAATGCCGGCCCTTCAGCGAAATTGCATGTTAGCGCGTATGAATATTAATCCGAATTACCCCGCTAGTTGTCGTCATCGTCCATGGAGCCGTCGATGCCGGTTTTGGTGTCGTCGTTCATATTGAAATCGTCGTCTTTGGCGAAGGGATTCTTGAAAAAGCCCGTAGCATCGGGCTGAAGGCCCGAGAGCTTCATCCAGGGATTATCGAGCTCGGGTTTGGGCATGGCCTGGGCCTCGGGCGCAGTCTCGTTACCGATGAGCTCGGACTCATAGATGAAGGTGTCGTCGCCGAGCGCGTCGTAGGCGGCGACCGGGTTGTCATCGGCATCGCGGTACGGCGTGCCCTTAAACACGGCTCCGTCATAGGCCACAAGCTGACGGCCGGTCTCATTCTCGAAGTAGTACACGAAGATGCCCTTGAGGGCCGCACAAAGCGGGATGGCAATAATCATGCCGATGGGCCCCATGAGTGCCGAACCAATAACGAGAGCCGTAAGGCTCATAATGGGATGCACCTGCACTGAGCTCTGCATGACCTTAGGCGAAATCACATTGTCGGTGACGTTTTGCGCGACCATCGTCACGATGAGCGTCCATAACGCCAACATGGGGCTGAACATAAAGCCGAGTACCGTGGCGATTGCCGCGCTCACCCAGGGACCGACGACCGGAACCAAGTGCATGATGCCAGTGAAGATAGCCATGAGCGCCGCATACGGATGGCCGATAATCAGGAAGCCGATAAAGGCGAGGAAACCACCCCAGATGGACGTCACGACCATACCGCGCATGTAGCCGCCGACAGAGCGAGAAAGGATGGCGACCATAAAGCGGTACGAGGTCTCCTTCTCCTGACCGATGATGGTGCAAATCTCGTGATGCATGCGAGGGTAGTCGCAGGCCATCCAGTAGGCAAGCACCAGACCAAGGAAGATCACGAACAACTGCGAGGCCGTATTGGTGATGAGCGGGAACACACCGCGGCCAAGCTCGGCAGCAATCTGAGACACATACTTCGATGCCACGGTAACCAGCGACGAAAGATTATCGTCCAAATACTCCTTGAGCGGCGTGTTATGGAGCGTCTTGGCATGCGAGATCATCTCATTGAGATCGCCACCCGCAACACGAAGCTGCTCGGGCAGGCGGCTCAGGACTTCCATGATCTGACCAAAGAGAATCGGCGACAAGATGCAAACGACACCGACGAGCACGGCAACAACAACAATAAGCGCGATAAGCGAACCGATGCCGCGATTCACGCCATGGTGCTCGAGCCAGTTGGTGATCGGGGACATCACAAAGGCAATGATGGAACCAACAGCGAGAAACTCGATAACCGGCGCCAGGATGCCCATAAGGTTAAAGATGACAGCGGCGATGACAATGCAGCCGACAACAGCCCAAATGCGAAGCGTCAGAATGCGGGTGTCGCGCAGCACGCGATCGGTTTGTTGGGGGTGTTCACTCATGAACGAATCATCACTCCGTCGGGGTCGATCTTGTCCTGAATCTTCTTAAGCGTGCGGCGCAGCAGACGCGAAACCTGCACCTGAGAAATACCCAGCTTCTTGGCGATCTCGATCTGGGTCATGCCCTTCACAAAGCGCAGCTCGATCACCTCGCGCTCGCGCGGCGAGAAATCACGGATGGCTTCCTCGATCACTAGGCGGTCATCGGTAAAGTCGAGCTCGTTGTCGTCGTCGGCGTAACGGTCGAGAATCGAAGGGGCGTCGTCGGAATCGGACGCACCAGGAGCCTCGATGGGCACCGAGGTATAGGCCGAAGACGATTCCATAGCCTCGAGGACCTCATCGACAGTCACATCTAGATACTCAGCGATCTCCTCAACCTTGGGCGAACGCTGCAGCTCGTTGGTAAGTTTGTCAGTAGCCTGGTTGACCTTGGCCGAGAGCTCCTGCAGACGACGCGGTACGCGCACACTCCAGCCCTTGTCGCGAAAATGGCGTTTGATCTCGCCCAGGATAGTGGGTGTCGCAAACGTCGTGAACTCGAGTCCGCGCTCGGGGTCAAAACGGTCGATAGCCTTGAGCAAGCCCAGATAGCCGACCTGCATGAGGTCGTCGAGCGGCTCGCCGCGATTCTTAAATTTGTTGGCAAGATACCTTACCAGGTTCATATGGGACATGACGAGCTGCTCGCGGGCGTCCGGATCACCGGTCTCCTTGTAGCGACGAAACAGCTCGCGGGTTTTCTCCTTGTCCCAAGCGGTCTTACCGCTCCGGGAACGTTCGGTCATATTAGATATCCGCCTTGAGGTCGAGGGAAAGCGTCAGGGGCGCCGCAGTCTTTTCGTAGGAATCGCACACGCTCGCGAGGATGAGCTCGGCATACACCGCAGCCTGGTCGTCTTCATCGACCGTAGCCTGGTCACCAAAGGTAATAGTCATGCCAACGTGGGTCTCATCGACATCGAATTTGATGGTGATGTCGTCGCAGTCGACCGCGGTGCAACCAAAGATGAAAGCCTCCTCGGCAGCCATGCGGATGTCCTCGATGCGATCGACAGACATAGAGCACAGGGCACCAACGTTGGCTGCCGTCATGCGCACAAGGCGAGCGAGACGCGGGTCACCGGCAACGGTCAGCGTGATAGGGCAGGTTGCTTCGCTACTCATCGCAGGACTCCTCAGAGGTCTCGGCGGGCGTATAGGTGTAATACTGAGCCGGCTTGGCTACAGAATTCTGAGCCACATCCGCGCCATCGGCGGCCTCGTCCTCGCCAATTAGGACGCGCTCGGTAGGCTGCTCGGCCTCCGCAGCGGCAGCGGCGAGCTTGCGATCGGCATCGGCTGCAGGAGCCTTCACCTTATTGAAGAGCTTCTGCACAGCACCAGCGGCAGAGTCAGTCACGCTCGACACAGCATTGCTGGCCTCGGCCATGCTGCCCGTAACCTCGGAAATGTCGCGAACCACGGCTTCGACCTCTACGAGATTGGAGGTAAGGGCATCAACTGCCGTCTTGCTCGACTTAAGCAGCGGCTCCATCTGGGCAAGCGCCGGCGTAAGCTCATCGACAGCGCCATCGAGCTTTGCCACCACAGGCTGAGCCTCGGCGATGGTGTTGTTGAGGTCGTTCACGGTCTTATCGAGCGAGTCGACAACGGTGCGGGTCTTGCGCAGGGTAAGCGCGAGCTCAACGATGGCCCACACGCCGGCAACAGCGAGCAGCAGCAGGGCGATTTGAATGGGACTCATACAAGCCTCCCAAAGGAATCGATATACAGACGGTTTCCATGGTACCCCAAAGGGGACCGAACATGCCATGAGCAGCAACGTGGGACAAAATTATCAGCAGCTACTTCGGTGCATTCCCGCTGCGGTCGCGTTCACTTTGCTCTACGCGCCATTCTTCCCAACCGCGGCCGGCAGGCTGCCAGAACGCGCCGCGCTCCAGTCCCTCGGGCAAATAGCGCTGATCGACCCAGCCTTCGGGATAATCATGTGGATACTTATACACACCGTATTCATCGCTGCCCGGGCGATGGCGATCGCGCAGATAACTCGGCACCTCGCGAAGCCCACTAGAATGGATATCGGCCAGCGCCGCATCGATCGAAGCCTCGCACGCGTTGGATTTTGGCGCCAAGCACACATAGAGAGCGGCCTGAGCCAGGTTAATGCGGCACTCGGGATAGCCAATGACCTCGGCAGACTTAAACGCGGCATGTGCCACCAAAAGCGCCTGCGGGTCGGCGTTGCCGACGTCCTCAGAAGCATGAATCATAATGCGACGGGCGATAAACTTAGGATCCTCCCCTGCATCGATCATGCGCGCGAGCCAATAGATCGTGGCATCGGGGTCGCTACCGCGCATGGACTTGATGAACGCACTGATAACGTCGTAGTGCATGTCGCCGTTTTTGTCATACGTAAAGCCGCGACGCGGGTTGGCGATCTTCACGTCATCCACGGTGATGGGATATCGCTCCCCCGCCGCGGGCGCTGGCGTTCCCTCGGTATCGGGACGCGTGACGGCAATCTCGCTCGCAAGCTCGAGCGTCGTGAGCGCCGAGCGCGCATCACCCGCGGCCAGCGTGCAAATGGTCTTAACCGCATCCTCATCGGCCGAGAATTTGCCGTTCAGGCCCTGAGGTGCCTCGAGCGCACGCTCGATAAGCATGGCGATATCCTCGTCCTTTAAATGCTCAAGCTCCACGACGCGACCACGTGAGAGCAGCGCCGAGTTGACCTCGAAGTACGGATTCTCCGTCGTGGCGCCAATCATAATGACGGTACGGTTCTCAACCGCATGCAGCAAGGCATCCTGCTGAGACTTGGAGAAGCGGTGAATCTCGTCGATAAACAGGATGGTGCGGCGGTCGTAGGTATTCAGGCGCGTCTTGGCCTCGTCAATCACGCGGCGAAGATCCTTCACGGTACCCGTCACGGCGCTGACCTCGACAAACTCGCTCTTGGTATGGTTGGCGATAATGTGGGCCAGCGTCGTCTTACCCGTACCGGCCGGCCCGTACAGAATCACGCTCGAAAGCACGTCGTGCTCGATCGCGGCACGCAACCATGAGCCCTTACCGACGGCCTTTTGCTGGCCCACGTACTCGTCGAGCGAATTGGGTCGCATGCGCACCGCGAGCGGCGCATTTTTAAAGGAACGCTCGCGCGTCGAGGCAGAAAAAAGGTCGTCCATAGCCATCCCGTGCATCAATCAAAATCGTTGTTCCTCAACAGTATACCGAAAATATACGAACTACCGTTCGTTAATATAGGTACGATGCGGAAACTTCAGCCCCGGGAACAGCTTGCTCGTCAGCTCACAGAAATAGCCGTCCGTCATGCTCGAAATGTAATCCACTACGGTCTGATCTTTATCATCCTGCCATGCATAGGTGCGATTGTAGTAGGAAAGCTGCCGCTCAATGCGCGAAATGTGATGCTTAAAGATATACGAAGACTCGTCGCCTTCGTTTATATCCTGCAGGCAACGGTCATAGAGCTTATCGAACGCCTCGCGCAGCTCCGTTTCGGAGTCGCCCTCGATGCCGCCCTTGCTATAGATCTTCTCGTAGTTCTCGCGCTTGGCGCGGCGGATTTCCTCGAACAGGTCCTCGCTCATCTCGATGCGCGGCTTGCCATAGCTGTGCTCGACGATATCGATAGAGGCATGCGTGAGAATCCAGCTGTTGTATGCTCCGCCAAGCCCATCGTCAAAAGCGTCGGGTGACAGCAGGCCCGCCGCAATGGCGTCTTGGCGATCACGCCCCGCATAGGCAAGAATATCCGAGATGCGAACGACACAGCCCTCAAGCGTCATGGGGCGCAAGTGCTCAATTGCGCTATAGCCTGTGGCAATGCAATCCTCGACGGTTCGATCGAACTGGTCAAAGGAACCCATGTCCGAGAGCTCGAACACACGCTGCTCGTACTCGCCGTTGTGGCAGAGCACGCCATCGAGCGTCTGAAGCGACACGTTGCGACCGTACAGCGCATCGAGCACGCGGACCGACTGCACGTTATGGAAAAAATAACGACCCGTGCGCTCGTGATAGATATCGTTGAGGAATCGCTCGCCGGCATGGCCGAAAGGCGTGTGCCCCAAGTCGTGACCCAGACCGATCGCTTCAATCAGATCGCAGTTGAGCCCGAGGGCGCGACCGATATCGCGCGCAATGCGCGAGACGAGCTGCACGTGTAGACCACGACGCGACAAGTCGTCGTTGGTTCGAAAGCTAAAAACCTGCGTTTTGCCTGCATAACGGGTGTACGCCGGTAGATGGAGGATTTTTTCGGTATCGCGCATAAACGCCGGACGCATAAGCGTGCCTTTGTCCACATCGCGATCGACACGACGAATGACCTGGTCGTCGTTGCAACGATACGGATTGACAGTGCCCGAAGCACGATTGGCGGCAATGCGCTCGACGAGCTCGGGCGACAACGCCGAAGGAATACGGTCCATACGCGCCTTGATGGCGGCCGTTTCTTGATTAGTTGCCATGGCATGCTCCTTAAGAACGATGCGCAATCGGTTACAGAGTGCAGCCCACGACCTCGATTATGGCAAAAATCGGCACTAAAAACGGGAGCAATGGCAGGGAGCGCGATTTTGTGAAGAGGCAGGAGAGGGCCAGGGCCAGGAGTGCGACGGCAAATGCCACGATGCCACCCATAGGGTCGAGCGTGCAAAGCGCGAAGAGTGCTTTGGCGTCCCCCATGCCAATCCCCGGGGCTTGACGAAGGCGCCGCCAGAGCGACTCAGTAAGCACAAGGGCAAGGTAGACGATGACCGCAAGACCGGCATGATCAAGTGCAGTGTTAACGCCCCTGTCGAGCCAAACGCCTGCTAACGCCGCCACGGCACATGCGCCGGCAAGCTCATTGGGAAACCGCCGCTCACGGGCATCAATCCACGCGCCGGCAAAGATGCAAATCCAAAACGGGATATAGATCATCGAAAACCTCCTTGAGCAGCTGCTCAAAAGCAAAAACCACCACAAAGGTGCCTGTTGAACTGCGCCCCGAAACTTGGACTGAATAAATAGCGACTACGCCGCAAGGGCCCGGTTCCGGAACTCCTCCGGCGTCAGGCCCTTCAATCTTACCTGCCTGCGCCGCGTGTTCCAATGGGCTATGTACTCCTCCAGGTCGCGCTTGAAGTCCCCGAAGCTGCCCCACTCCCTGCCGCGGTAGAACTCGTCCTTCACGTGGCCGAAGAGCTGCTCGGTGGCGGCGTTGTCGATGCAGTTCCCCTTACGCGACATGCTCTGGGTGATGCCCGCCCCCTCCAGCCTGGAGGCGTAGGACTCGTGCTGGTACTGCCAGCCCATGTCCGAGTGCATGGTCGGCGCCGCCCCGTCGGGCAGAGCCTCGAGGAGCCGGTCGAGCATCCTGTGCTGCTGGGCGAGGTCCGGCGAGGTCGATATGTCGCTCGCCACGATCTCCTTCGTGCAGAAGTCGAGCACCGGGGCCCAGTAGGCCTTGGCGCCGGCCACCTTGAACTCGGTGACGTCGGTGCCGAGCTTCTGCCACGGCCCCTCGGCGCCGAAGTCCCTCGCGATGACGTTCTCGAACGTGCTCCCCACGAGCCCCCTGTAGGAGCTGTACCGGCGGCGGGAGCCCCGGCGGCGTATCCCGCACCGGATGCCCATCTCGCGCATCATCTTGAGCACGGTCTTGTCGGCCACGACCGCGCCCAGCTCGGCGCGCAGGCACATGGCTATCTGCCAGTGCCCGCAGCCGTTGGCGGTGCGCGAGAATATCTCGGCCGCGGCGTCGCGCAGCTCGGGCCTGGTCGGCCTCCGCGGGTGCGCCAGCGCGTAGTAGTAGGTCGACCTCCCGAGCCCCGAGCACTCCAGCAGGTGGCGCAGGGAGTGCCCCTCCGCGCGCAGCGCCCTCACCGCCTCGGCCGCCGCCCTGGTCAGAGCCCGTCCCGCTCGACCAGGGCGCGCAATTTTTTTAGGTAGGCGACCTCGGCCTCGAGCCTGCGGCAGCGCTCCTCGAGCTCCTGCTCGCGGGTGCGGGCCCGGGGTTTCGACCTCGACCCCCTCGGCCTGCCCTTCGGGCGGGGCCGCAGCGCCTCGGCGCCGCCCTCGCGGTAGAGCCTGCACCAGCGCTCCAGCGGGGACTTCGACCTGATCCCGAACTCGGCCATGGCGTCGGTCTTCGCCATCCCGCCGTCGACCACGGCCGACGCCGCGGCGACCCTCTGCTCGAATGTGTACCTGGATTGTTTCCCGCCCATGGACAGCAGCGCCTCGCTTCCGAACGCCCGGTATACCCACTGCCATTCTCTCACGGTCTCGCGGGGGACGGACAGGGCCTCGGCCGCCGGCTTGCAGCCGACGCCGGCGTCGAAGAGCTCGACGGCCCGCCTCCTGGACTCCAGGTCGTGCTTCACCCTGAGGTCTATACTCATGGAAAACCTCCCATTTCCCGATGTCCAAGAAATGGGAGGCAGTTCACTGTCCCCTTTGCGGTGGTTTTGGTGGTGGTTATTTGGCGCCTTGCATGACCTCGTCAAGGGTAACGCTGACGGCGTGCTGCGTCGGGACCCAGTCGACCTTCAGGAACAGCGCGGCCACCGTGATGGGGATATAGCTGAACATAAAGATCGGGAAGGTAAACAGGTTAGTCACCAGACGCCACTTTTGCGCGCAGTGAATGTGCTTGTACTCAAAGATAGTCGTGAGCAGCGCCAAGATAAAGAAAGTCAGATACATCATGGCGAAGGTCATAATGAGCGAAACGGCACAGGCCTGCATCTCGACTTCGGTAGCCAAAAAGCCGTGCGAGAGTCCACCCACGATCAGGAACGTCGCATTGGCGAGCATCGAGATGAGCGACAGCAGCATACCCGGGGCGATCGTCATGAACATGTCGTAGGCGGCAAAGCGATGGTAGCGGAAGGTCGACTTGACCAGGTGCTTACCGTAAGTAAAGAACACCTGGTAGAAGCCCTTGGTCCAACGCATGCGCTGTTTCCAGGACGCCTTAAACGTCACGGGTTGTTCGTCAAAGAACTCCGCCGGCGCATAGCCAATGCGAATGCCGTGAATGGCGCAGAACGTGGTGAACTGGATGTCCTCGGTCAGCGTGTGGAACTGCCAACCGTGCATGCCCTCGATGACACTAGCGGAGATGAGGTAGCCCGAGCCCGAGACGGCGCAAGACGTCTTACAGATGTTGCGCGCGTTGTTGAGAAAGCGTGCCTCGCGCAGATACCACGTGGCATTAGCCGCCGAGATCCACGAGCTGCCGAAGTTCTTGGAATTGCGATAGCTCGTGACCACATGGAAGCCCTGGTCAAAGGCATCGTTCATTTTGGACACGTAATCGCGGGAGATAACGTTATCGGCATCGAAGATAAAGTAGCCTTCAAACGTGTCGGGATACTCGTTAAGGATGCGGTCGAAGCCAAAGTCCATGACCCAGCTCTTACCCTTACGGGCAAGATCATTGCGCTCGTAAACAATGGCACCGGCCTCGCGCGCGAGCTGCGCCGTGTTGTCGGTGCAGGCATCGGCGACCACGAAAACCTCGATGAGCTCGGACGGATAATCCTGGTCCTTGATGGAGCGAACGAGGTTGGCGATCACGGCCTCCTCATTATGCGCCGCGATAAAAAAGGCATAGCGATGGAGTTTTTTGGCCTTGGGAGGCGCGACCTCGCCACGAAGAGCGCCAATGACAAAGAAGACCACCTGGTACAGAAAGCAGACCGTGAGCAGCGTGACGACAATCTGGTTGAAGATCACGATGGGTGTGTTGGTTTGTAAAAAGGCGAGCATGCAGGCTCCCAGCAACGCGTAACGTAAACAATCGTATATCTTACCGCAGGCTTACCGAGTTCAAGAAACCACCTAATACTGGCTAGGCTTCGAGAAGACCGAGCTGCGGAACGATTTCATCTCCAACGGCCGTGCGACCGAGCGAGCGCGGGGCCAGGTCGTCAAGAACCGCGGCAAGATCCCACGGCAGCTCATCACGGCACTCAATGCGCTCCCCCGTCACGGGATGGTCGAATGCGACGCGCCAAGAATGAAGGAATTGCCTGGTCAGACCCTGATCGGCACGCGCATCGCACTTACCGTAGAGCGGATCGCCCACGCAGGCGTGGTTGATATGGCGCATATGCACGCGAATCTGATGTGTGCGGCCCGTAAACAGGTGGCACTCGACGAGCGTATAGCCGTCGTCGAAACGCGTGGAATCGAAGCGCTCGAGGACCTTAAAGGTCGTGATGGCCTGACGGGCAAAGGGGTCGTCCGAAATCGCCATCTTGACGCGGTCGCGCGTCGATCGGGCAATACCGGTATTGATGGTGCCCTCGTCCATGGCGATGTGCCCGTGGACAAGCGTGATATAGCGACGATCGAGCGTGCGCGTGCGAATGAGATTTTGAAGCGCGCGCTGTGTGTCGTCGTCCTTGGCCGCGAGCATAAGGCCAGAGGTATCGCGGTCCAAACGATGCACGATACCGGGGCGATCCTCACCCTGCACGGTCCCCAGATGGTCGATGCCGCAGTGATAAACCAGAGCATTGGCAAGTGTGCCGCTCTCATGGCCATGGGCAGGATGGCACACCAGGCCACGCTGCTTGGAGAGCACAATGAGGTAGTCGTCCTCATAGCGAATATCGAGCGGGATGGCCTCAGGAATCACATCGGTCGGATCGTGAGGCTCGGGCAGATCAACCGAAATACGGTCGCTGGCTCGCAAGGCGTACTTTTTAGAGAGACAAGTCTCACCGTTGACGGCAACGGCGCCTCCCTCGATCAGATGAGCGCAGGCAGAGCGCGTAGGGCAGCCGTCATTGGCGCCCAGATAGGCATCGAGACGCTGGCCAGCGCAATCGTCGGCAACAAGGATATGGATGTCGGCCATTAGCGCTCATTCCTTTCGCGAATCTTGCGGGCACGCTCCCCACGCTGCTTGGCTTTGCGCTTGGCGCGTGCCTCATCACGGGCATTGAGCTCGGCAGTCGCATCAACTTCGCGGGCCGCAGGGCTCAAGAACATGTAGCCGATAAGGGCAAGCACGACGCCTACGGTGATGCCGATATCGGCCACGTTAAAGACGGGGAAGTCGATGAAGGTGGTGGCAATAAAATCGGTCACAAAGCCAAAAGTCAGACGGTCGATTGCGTTGCCAATGGCGCCGCCCGCGACCATAGCCATGCCCACCACCTCAAGACGAGCGAGCTGAGGCGCACGGAGCAAGTACACGGCAATGGCGACAATGACCGCAAGCGCCAACACAGCGAACGCGACGCCATGACCCTCGCCCATGCTAAAGGCGGCTCCGATATTGCGGACAAATAGAAAGTCGATCACACCGGGGATAACAGTCACATGCAAAGCTTCGCCCACGGCACGAACCGCAAGCTTGGTCAACTGGTCAACAAGCAGCACAACGAGCGCCACCCCACCAGCAACACCCAACCGCCAACGCAAAGGCGGCGTCATATCCCCAGCACGACCCAAAGAAATCCCCTACCCTCAAGATCATCGAATTACGTTTAATACAAAGAACTATCTTATATTGCCATACGCAGAACGCACGACTTATCCACCAACGCAAGCGAAATAACCAGCTAAAAACGAAAGCGACATTCCGAATAACGGAATGTCGCTTAATAGCTTTCGACTAAAAACGCAAGTCGAAAGAAAGCCTCTAGCTCCAGCAATGGAAACGCCGCGTTATCGTCACCAACAGCGAAAACGTCCCTAAGCGAGCAAGGTGACGTGAAAGAGGAGGGAAGCGTACTTTGGTACGCGACCGACGATTGAACGTCAGATTGCCGCTTAGGGGCGTTTGCAGCGTCGGTAGGTTACGGCGTTCTACGAACGCCGTAACCTACAAAGCATCGGCGCAGCGCTTGCAAATATGCGCGTGGCCGTTGTACTCGCCGACGGTGGTGCGGTAGTTCCAGCAACGGTCGCAGCACTCGCCCTCGGCGGCCTCAATGGCAACGGAGAGTTCCTCGCCCTGAGTCAGCTCAACATCGGAGACGATGTAGAACTCGGCCAGGTCGACCGCTTTGTCACCAGTCAGCAGCGCGTACATCTCGGCGGGAACGACCGCCTTGACGCGGACCTGCTGGCTCTTAGTGAAGGTGCCGGCAGAACGGGCATCCTCAAGGGCCTTGGTCACGGCGCTACGGAGTTCGAGCGAAGCCTCGAGCACGCCCTCAAACTCATTGGCCTCGTCGACCGTGATGGGCGACTTGTACCAATCGAGCAGCGCGGCGTACTTCTGGTGATCGACGCAGCCGGCGGGCGCATAGGCCATGGCCTCATCGACCGTGTAGGACAGGATCGGCTGCAGGTCGCGCATGAGCATCGATAGGAGCTCGGCCAGCACGGTCTGGGCACTGCGGCGCTCGAGCGAGCCGGGCTTGTCGCAGTACAGACGATCCTTCAGGACGCCGAGATACACGTTGGAAAGCTCGGTAACCACGAAGTCATAGAGCGCACGGTAGGCGCGCGGGAACTCATAGCTGGCGTAGGCGTCGTCGACCTCGGCCTGGACCTGGGTCAGACGGGCAACCATGAGCTTGTCGAGCGGCAGCAGGTCGGCAAAGGCGACGCCGTCGGTCTCGGGCTCAAACTGACCCTCGAGCTCGGAGAGCAAGAAGCGCAGCGTGTTGCGGAAACGGCGATAGGCATCGGACGTACGAGCGAGAATCTCGTGGTCGATGGAGACGTCGGAGCTGGTGTCGACGGAGGCAACCCACAGACGGATGATGTCAGCGCCCATCTCGTCACAGACCTTATTGGGGTCGATGACGTTGCCGAGCGACTTGGACATCTTGCGGCCCTGGCCGTCGAGCGTGAAGCCCTGCGAGACGACCGCCTTGTAGGGAGCATGGCCGTTGGCGCCCACCGAAGTGAGCAGCGAGCTCTGGAACCAACCGCGATGCTGGTCGGAGCCCTCGAGATACACGTCAGCCGGGTACTCAAGCTCGGGGCGATACTCGCAGACGGCCTTCCAGGACACGCCGGAATCCCACCACACGTCGAGGATGTCCTTATCGGCCTTGAGGTGATGACCGCCGCACTTGGGGCAGACGCAGGCCTCGCCCAGGTAGCTCTCGGGAGCGTCGGTGAACCAGGCGTCGGAGCCCTTCTCGTGGAAGAGCTTGATGACGGCGTCGAGCGTGGCGTCGTTCATGACCTTCTCGCCGCAGTCGGCGCAGGTGTAGCTGGGGATAGGCACGCCCCAGTTGCGCTGACGGCTGATGCACCAGTCGGGACGCTGCTCGACCATGGCGCCGATGCGGTTGGCGGCGTGAGCCGGATACCACTTGACGTTCTCGCGAACCTCCTTGCCAGCCTGCTCACGCAAACCGGTCTTGTCCATAGAGACAAACCACTGGTCAGTAGCACGGAAGAGCACCGGGTGCTTGCAGCGCCAGCAGTGCGGATAGCTGTGCGTGATCTTCTTCTCGAGGACCAGGGTTCCGCGCTCGCGCAGGAACTCGATGATGTGCGGGTTGGCCTCATCGGTATCCATACCGCTGAAGGGGCCACCGGTGCCAAACTCCTCACCAGTGTAGAACTTGCCGTCGTCATCGACCGGCATGCAGATGTCGGTGATGCCCTCCTTGAGGCAGGCAAAATAGTCGTCGACGCCATGGCCGGGCGAGTTGTGGACGATACCGGTACCGTCATCGACACCGACGTAATCGGCCAGCAGCGCCACGCCCTCAACACCGTCAAAGATTGGCTGCTTGTAGTGGATGTGGTGGAAGGTCTCGGCGGGAACCACATAGGGCTTGCCGTCGACCATAACCGGGGTGTACTCCCAGCCAAACTCCTCACAGCACTTGGGAGCCAGGTCCTCGAGCATGACCTCGGCACGACAATCGTGCTCAACGGCAACGTAGGCGGCGCCGGGCTTGAGGGAAACGGCCTGGTCGGAGGGGATGGTCCACGGCGTGGTCGTCCAGATGATAAAGTCAACCGGGCCGTCGAAGTTCTCGAGGCCGGCGGGCTTGGAAGTCATCTCGAAGCGCACGAAAATGGACGGGCTCGTCTCGTCAGAGTACTCAATCTCGGCCTCGGCGAGTGCGGTGTGGCAGTGCTTGCACCAGTGGACGGGCTTGTGGCCGCGATAGATCATGCCCTTGTCGAACATAGCCTTGAAGACCTCGATGTCGGCGGCGTCATGCTGGTGATAGAGCGTCAGATACGGGTTGTCCCAATCGCCGAGCACGCCCAGGCGACGGAAGCCGGCCTTCTGCAGCTCGATGTTCTCGACAGCGAACTTATTGCAAAGCTCGCGGATCTTAGCCGTGGAGGTCTGGTTGAACTTCTCGGTGCCGAGCTTCTCCTCGACCTTGTGCTCAATCGGCTGACCGTGGCAGTCCCAACCGGGGACATAAGGAACCTCATAGCCCTGCATCATCCAGTAGCGGTTGATCATGTCCTTGGAGATCTTGTTCATGGCATGGCCGATGTGGATCGGGCCGTTGGCGTACGGAGGGCCGTCGTGCAGCACGAACTTCTTATGCCCCTCGTTCTTCTTTAGAACTTGCTCGTAGACCTTGTTGTCCTGCCAGTCCTTGAGTCGCTTGGGCTCGGACTTGGAAAGACCGGCACGCATGGGAAAACCGGTCTTGGGCAGATTCATCGTCTGCTTGTACTCGTTTGCCACGGTACCCCTTTCATGTCGTGGGCGCGCACGCCCTCTGGGCACCAAAAAAGCGCCCGTCCCTACAAGCTGGGACGAAGCGCCACAAAACAGGCAGTCTGCCCGTAAAAGCTCTTCGCTTAACCACCCAGCTTAGATGCCCTCGCCCGCGTATTCGCGCGCTCGCATCCGTTACTCGGCTGGCCTGTATCGACGGCCATCTCGGCGATGTCTACTAAGACGAACCTGCGCGGCACGTCCGTTGGGATCGCAGCTCCGGGGTGATTTTCATCGGTCGCATGCACGGGTTCTCAGCGCTCCCCGCTCTCTGTGGCATGCGGACGGCCGACTACTCGTCCCCATCAACGCTTATGCGGAGTATGCTAGCACGTTCCGCGCCAACGAAAAACCCTCAACACTGGTTTTATACGTTCGAAATTTCTCGCGGCTGTGGACCTTCTCTTGGAGCAAAATACCTGAAAGCACTTTATCGAACGAAAGAAGGTTGCTATGCGCACGATTGGAATGAGCGACTACACCGTTGGCGAGGATTGCTTTGACGAGCTGCCCACCGCACTGGCGGAGTACGGAGCGACCAAGGTCGCGATCATCGGTGGCAAGCGGGCACTGGCCGCAGCACTTCCCGGTATCGAAGCTGCGCTAGCGGGTACCGACGTCGAGATTCTGGAGACGCGCGTCTACGGCACCAACAGTACGCGTGCCAATATCGCCAAGGTCGTGAATTCCCCTGCCTGCCAGGAAGCTGACGTGCTTATCGCATGCGGCGGCGGCAAGGCGCTCGATACCGTCAAGACGGCGGCCATCGAGCTCAAGAAGATCGTCTTTACCGTGCCGACGATTTGCTCTAACTGTTCCGCCGCGACCGCCATTGCCGTTGTCTACAACGACGATGGATCGCTCGAGGGCTATTCGTACCCCAACCGACCGGCGCACATCTTCATCAATCCCAAGATCATCGCCAAGGCACCGGCAGAGTACTTCTGGGCCGGCGTGGGCGATGCCCTGTCCAAACAGCCCGAGGTCGAGTACGCCACGAGCGCCGGCAACCTGGAGCACACCGCCGGTCTTGGCCTGGCGCTCGCCCACACCTGTTCCGAGCCACTGTTTACCTATGGCGTCCAGGGTCTTGAGGACGTGCGCCAGAACCTGTCGAGCGAGGCCGTCAAGCAGATCGCGCTCGACATCGTGGTCAACACGGGCTACGTCTCCAACCTGACCAACCAGAACGATTACTACTACAACTCGAGCGTGGCGCACGCGTTCTACAACGCCACCTGCAGCATTCCGCGCGAGGGCTCCTACCTACACGGCGAGGTCGTGAGCCTGGGCGTGCTGGTGCTGTTTGCCTATACGGGCGATACCGAGAACCTTGAGCGCTACGCCGCCTTTAACAAGCAGATGGGGCTGCCCGTGACGCTGGAGCAGGTCGGGCTTTCCGGGGCCGACATCCCGGCCCTGTGCGAGTACGCGCACGCCACCAACGAGTGGAAGCAGGGAAACCCCGAGCCCTTCACGGACGAAAAATTCGCCGCCGCCATCAAGGCCGCCGACGCTTACGGCCACACCCTCCTCGCCTAACCTACCAAAAAGGGACAGGTTTATTTTGGCAGGTTTTATATGGGTAAATACCATTGAACAATTGGTGAAATAGTTTAGCTTGCCAGCAAAAGGGGCGACCATCTACTCGATGGCCGCCCCTTTTATTTACTACTTCAACATGCTGGGGTCGAACTCGCTAGCCGGAATCACACGGTACCAGTGACGCAGCAGCAGATCGACAAAAACACCGTTGCCCGCGGTGAGCGTACCGCTAAAGGTGCCATCGTAGACGCGACCCGCACCACACGAGGGACTACGGTCCTGCAGGATGCACGCGGCGATCTCTTCCGGCCCACCCGCCTGCTCGCACATGTCGAGCGCACGTTGGGCGCCTAGGCGAAATTCCAGGTCAACGGACACGCCCTCGCAGGTACAGACCTCGCCGTTCACAATCTCGGACGGCTTGCGCGGCGTGGGCAGGCCCCCAAAGACCTCAGGGCACACCAAGAGGACCTCGGTCCCTGTACGCTCGCAGGCCTCGACCAACTCGCGATGATAGTTGTCGAGCCCATTATACTTGCAGCTCTCGCCCATCAAGCAGGCGCTCACAACGATCTTCATTTCCATCCCTCTCAAGCAAAACGCCCCATTTGAGAAAGCTGCTCAAATGGGGCGTCGGCGTTTACTGGCTCGGCCGCGGCTTTACTGCTGCTTGGGCATCAGCGGATTCTCGCGCGTGAGGAGGTTCATGAACTCCTCGCCCGTGATGGTCTCCTTCTTATACAGATAACGAGCCAGCTCGTGGAGCTTAAACTTGTTCTCCTTCAGAATCTGCAAAGCGCGGTCGTGCGCATCCTCGATCAGCTTGGCGACAATCGCGTCCACGCGCTCGGCCGTACCGGGGGCGCAGGTGAGCGACGTGTCCTGATTGAGATACGCGTTCTGCACGGTACCGAGCGCCATCATGCCAAACTCGTCGGACATACCAAAGCGCGTCACCATATTACGGGCGAGCTTGGTGGCCTGCTCGATGTCGTTGGCGGCGCCGGTCGTCATCTCTCCAAAGATGAGCTCCTCGGCTGCGCGGCCACCGCAATAGACAGCGAGCTTGTCCAAGACCTCCTGGCGCGTCGTCAGGAAGCGCTCGTCCTCCTCGACCTGCATGGTATAACCAAGAGCACCGCTCGTGCGCGGCACGATGGTGATCTTCGTGACCGGCGCAGAGCCCTTCTGGCGAGCGGCAACGATGGCATGGCCGATCTCGTGATAAGAAACGACCTGCTTCTCGTGGTCGGACAGCACCGTGGACTTACGCTGTTGGCCGGCAATGACGACCTCCACCGACTCCTCGAAGTCGTCCTGGGTTGCACGCTTGCGACCCTCGCGAACGGCGCGCAGGGCGCCCTCGTTGATGATATTGGCCAGGTCGGCGCCCGAGGCACCGGGCGTGGCGCGGGCAATCGCGGTCAGGTCGATCGGCGGCTGCGTCTTCACGCTCTTGGCATGCAGCTCAAGAATGTTCTTGCGGCCGGTCAGATCGGGCAGCTCGACGGGGATGCGGCGGTCAAAACGACCGGGGCGCAGTAGAGCGGGATCGAGACTGTCGGGGCGGTTGGTTGCGGCAAGGACAACGATACCCTTGTGGTTATCGAAGCCATCCATCTCGGTCAGCAACTGATTGAGCGTCTGCTCGCGCTCGTCGTTGCCGCTAAAGCCGCCGCCATCGCGCTTCTTACCGATGGTATCGATCTCATCGATAAAGACGATACACGGTGCCTTTTCCTTGGCCTGCTTAAACAGGTCACGAACCTTAGCAGCGCCGCGACCGACAAACATCTCAACGAACTCAGAGCCCGAAATGCTAAAGAACGGAACACCGGCCTCGCCGGCAACAGCCTTGGCAAGCAGGGTCTTACCGGTACCCGGAGGGCCAACAAGGAGAGCACCACGCGGCAGCTTGGCGCCGATCTCCTCGTAGCGCTGCGGCTTCTCCAGAAAGTCGACGACCTCCTTGAGAGACTCCTTGGCCTCTTCCTGACCGGCGACGTCCTTAAAGGTCACGCCCACGTCCTTGGAGGCGATCACGCGCGCGCCGGACTTACCCAGTCCGCCGCCGCCAAAACCGCCGCCGCCAAAGTTCATCGACGGGCCGTCATCGCCCATAGCCTTCTTCATGCGGCGGTTGAGCCACCAACCGATGAGGAAGAAAATCGCCATGGGAAGAATGAGTGTGAGCAGGTAGTAGGTCATCAAACCCGAGTTTTTATCGGGAACGACCGACTCCAGCGAAGCGCCAGACTCAAGCACGCGATCGGTAAAGCCCGCGTCATTCGGCACACCGGTCGTCTTGTAGGCGATGTTCTCGTCCTCGCCCTTCTTGGTGTAATAAATCGAGTAATCGTCCGTGTTGTACTCGACCTTGTCGACGCTCTTCTTATCGAGCGCTTTGACAAACGTCGAGTAATCGGTCTTCGTAATCTGCTGCGTGTGACCGATGTTGGGGAACAGAACGGTCGAGAGCACGAGGTAGACGACGAAGGCGATGAGCACGTAGAGAATCATATTCCGTCTACGTTTGTTGTCATCCATCTCCATCTGCTTGAACTCCATCTACTGGGGTTGATAATGCTTTCTAGAATACCCAACCCGGACGGCGATAAACCGACGCCGGGCACGAAAGGACAGAGATGGCATCACTGTAAGTCGGCAAGGTTCAAATCTATACAGGCGACGGCAAGGGCAAGACGACGGCTGCGCTGGGGCTCGCGCTGCGCGCGACGGGCTACGGGCTCGACGTTCTTAGGCTGCAGTTTGCCAAGAAACTGCACTGCGCCGAACACGATGCCGCGCCGCGCCTGGGGCTGCGCATCGTACAAGCTGACCGCGACACGCCCGAGGCTTGCGCCGCACAGATCATGGAGCTCGCATGCGAGCAGATATCACAGGTCGACGTTCTGATTTTGGACGAACTCGGCGAGGCCATGCGCCGCGGCTTCGTGACACGCGAGGATGTCGAAGCGCTGATCGCGATAAAGCCCGCCACCACGGAACTCGTGCTCACCGGCCGCGGGCTGCTGCCGTTGGCCGACCTCGCGGACTTAGTCACCGAAATGCGTCCCATCAAACACTACTTCGACGAAGGCCTCCTAGCCCGCCAAGGCATCGAATACTAATTGATTCGTTTTCCGCCAACACCTACAGCTCATAAGGAAGTTGCGGTGGAATAGTACTTGTTTGACGGTCCGCAAGGGCTTTTCAGGAACTATTTCACCGCAACTTATCAGGGGTATCTGACGGATGAGCTAGGCGGTGGCGCGGCCTAGCCAGTTGCCGCTGTGGTGGTAGATGGTGAACATCGTGGCCGTAATGAGCCAGGTTACGGGGTAGACCAGCAGTAGATGCTCAAGCGACGGATCGAAGGGCATGATCGCAAACACCCAGATCACCCTCAAGACAACGGTGCCAAAGATGGTGAGCATCATAGGCTGCAAACTCACGCCGGCGCCGCGAATGGAGCCCGATGCGTTCTCGATAATCGAGAAAATCGCGTAGAACGGCGCGATGAAATGAAGAATCGTCGTGGTGTACGCCGAAATCGAAGCATCGTCGACAAACAAACGCGACAGCGGGCCCGAGAACACCAGCAGCACGGCAGACAGGCCACCAATGAGCATAAACGACAGCACGAGCGACGTATGGTAGCCCTTGCGCATGCGCTCGTAGTTGCGCGCGCCAAAGTTCTGCGCCGAGAACGTAGTGATCGATACGCCGAGCGCCTCGGTCACCATCCAGATAATGCCATCCAGGCGCCCAGATAGACCCCAAGCAGTCGTGACATCGGCGCCAAACGAATTAACCGAAACCTGAATCAGCACGTTCGAGATCGAATAGGCAGCCGATTGAAAACCGAGTGGCAGACCACACGAGATCATACTCTTGCAAATACCGCGATCGATGCCGAGCTTAGACAGCGAAAGACGCCATGCACCCGGAGCGCGCATCATGCGCAACACGATCATCGTTGCATTGGCGCAAATGGTCAGCGCCACTGCGATGCCGCAGCCCAGCGCCTCCATATGCAACACAGCAACAAAGATGATATCAAGCACCACGTTAACCAGGCAGCCAGAGGCAATGATCACGGCGGGGCCGCGCGTGTCGCCCACGGCACGCAGCAGTGCGGTTCCCATATTAAGCAGCAGTGCCGCAACCATCGCGGCAAAATAACAGCGAGCATAGGCCACGCCCTCGGCCAATAGTTCATGCGGCGTGTTCATAAGCACCAGCATGGGCTCAACGAACACTATGCCAAGAATCGAGAAAACGATACCGCCCACCAGCGCGAGCGTCATGGCGGTATGGACCGAACGACTCAGTCGCTCATCATCGTGCTGGCCAAAATACTGACCGGTAATGACCGCGCAGCCGGCGCCGACGCCAACGCAAAAGCCAATGCAGAGCTCGGTGAGCACCATCGTGGCCTGAATGCCACCCAGCGCGAGCTTGCCGCCAAACTGACCGACGATATAGGTGCCGATAAGCGTGTAGGCCTGCTGAAAAAACGAACTAAAGAAGATGGGAACGCACAGCGACAGCAATTGCTGCCAAATGACACCTTGCGTTACATCGATAGCCGTAGATTTCTTAGCCACACGCCCTCCCCACACGCATACGTCAAACAACAAAACAGCAATTTAAAACCAAAGCCAAAACCAGCTTAGCACCGACTGGCAGCGACCGAAACACCCCGAATTAGAGCACGGTGCGGAATAACTGCCTAGTGATACAAACCCGGCTGGTAGTGATACTCATTGCTCACGTGCGGGCATAGCTGCCAAAAGGCGACGGCGCTCGCCGCGGCCACGTTGAGCGAATCGACCCCGTGCGCCATCGGAATGCGCACCGCGTGGTCACAGCCGGCAATGGTCTTGGCGCCCAAGCCGGCACCCTCGGTACCCATAAAAATCGCCAAGCGATCAATCTTCTGCAGTACAGGATCATCAAGCGAAACAGAGTCGTCCGTCAACGCCATAGCGGCACACGAAAAACCGGCGTCGTGCAACGCGCTCAGACCATCATGCGGCCACACACGAGCCTCGCTGCCAATGCGCGTCCACGGCACCTGAAACACGGTGCCCATGCTCACGCGGGCCGAGCGACGGTACAGCGGGTCGCAGCACGTCGGGCTGACCAAAATGCCGTCAACGTTCAATGCGGCAGCCGAGCGGAAAATCGCGCC
>CATYUU010000013.1:0-43045 GCA_958413455.1 uncultured Collinsella sp.
GCCCGTGGGTTATACCCTAAGAGCAAACCACCCTTTTTAAGGGTGGTTCTGATTTAATTCAGATCTATATTGCCCGTAACGGCAACGCCGAGGTAACGCAGGCCCGAGGGCGACCTTCCTTTCCGGCGCACTCCGCAGGACGAAAGAACCCCCGCCGCACGAAGTGCGCAGCGGAGGTTCTTTCATGTCCGAGGACGCGCCGGAAAGGAAGGTCGCCCTCGGGCCGGACAGCTAAGACAGCTTACGCGACGGTGTAAACCCAGTTGTGCTTGTCCTCGACAGCACCAGACTGGATACCAGTCAGGGTCTCGCGGAGCTTCTTCATCACAGGGCCAATCTCGGTGTAGCCAGCCGGGAAGGTCACAGTCTCGTCGGCGCCGTAAACCTTGTTGTCGATCTCGCCAACCGGGGAGATGACGGCAGCGGTGCCGCACAGGCCGCACTCCACAAAGGTGCCGGCCTTGACCTCGGCCCACTCGACGGGACGCTGGTCGACGGTCATGCCCAGGTCCTGAGCAACCTGAACGAGCGAACGACGGGTGATAGAGGGCAGGATGGAGTCGGTGTGCGACTGAGGAACGACGAGGGTGCCGTCCTCCTTCACGAACAGGACGTTGGCGCCACCGGTCTCCTCGACATAGGTGCGGGACTCGGAGTCGAGATACAGGTTCTCGGCATAGCCCTCGCGATGGGCCTCCATCGTGGGCTTAAGGGACATGGCGTAGTTGAGGCCGGCCTTGATGTTGCCGGTGCCGTGCGGTGCGGCACGGTCATACTCGGAAACGCGCAGCTTGACGGGCTTGAGGCCACCCTTAAAGTACGGACCGACCGGGGTCACGAGAATGCGGAACGTGTACTCAGGAGCGGGAGCCACGCCGATCACGTCACCGGAGCCGATCATAAACGGACGCACGTACAGGGTCGCGCCGGAACCGAAGGGCGGAACCCAGGCGGCGTTGGCAGAAACGACCTGCTTGACGGCCTCAACGAACTTGTCCTTGGGGAACGGGGGCATCTCGAGGCGCTGCGCAGAGTTGTACATGCGCTCGGCATTCATGTCGGGGCGGAAGCAGACGATGCTGCCGTCCTCGGCGGTGTAGGCCTTCAGGCCCTCAAAGACCTCCTGGCAGTAATGGAAGATGCCACCGCACTCGGAGACGTGCAGGGTGTGGTCGGTGGTCAGGCCGCCCTCGTCCCACTCGCCATCCTTCCAATGGGCCTCGTAGCTGTAATCGGTCTTCATGTAGCCAAAGCCTAGGCTACCCCAATCGATATCCTTCTTCTCGACAGTCATATGTCGCTCCTTACATACACAGTTGCAAACTCGCGAACCCGCACGCAAGGACCGAGGCCGGCCGCGTCGCAACGTCGCACGCCCGGAGCGTAGAGCCGGACGGGACACGCAAACAGCATCAAAGCCGATGGCACGTCGATTCGCATGCACGAGATTGTACTCCGCACGCGCGTCGGATAAAACGTTTTTCTTTAACTAACTAAAGTATTTTCATTTGACCGAAGTTAAAGAGGCCCGCCACCGTAAGCGGTGACGGGCCTCAACTGTACGGTCTGCGCGCTGGCTCGAGCTAGGCGTTCTATTTACCCAGCTTGGCCTTAACCAGACCGACCACGGTCGGGATGATCGACACGGCAACGATGCCGATAATCAGCAGCTCAAAGTGCTCCTGCACAAAGGGAATGCCGCCAAAGAAGTAGCCCAGCAGCGTAAAGACCGTCGACCAGGTAATGCCGCCCAGCACGTTAAAGACGACAAAGTTGCGCCAGTGCATGCCGCCCATGCCAGCGATAAAGGGCACAAAGGTGCGGATAAACGGGAAGAAGCGACCCAGGAAGATGGCCAGGTGACCCCACTTGTCCAAGAAGTCCTCGGACTTTTTGATGCGCTCGGGCGTCATGGCCTTGACCTTGCCCGAAGCGATGATCTTGCGGCCAAAGAAGTGACCGATCATAAAGTTGCACTGATCGCCCAAAATGGCAGCGGCCCATGCGGTGGCCAGAAGCGCCACAATGTTAAAGCCGCCGTTGTGGGCAAAGAAACCCGAAGCAAACAGCAGCGAATCGCCGGGAAGGAACGGGAAGAACACCACGCCCGTCTCGATAAAGATGATCAGGAACACGCAGCCGTAGGCCATAAGCGGGCCGGCGGCGATCCAGCTGGCGATCGCGGTGCGCGGGTCCTTAAGCAGCTCGGCAATAAAATTGATGAAACCCATGAAGTAAAACCTCTCAGTTGTGGGCGCGGATACGTCCAAGTTGACCAGTATACGGTTGCGGCGTCCCCTCGTGCGCAACCCCACAAAAGCATGACTCCATTACCAGCAAGTTTGCATAACTGACACCTGTCGCGCAATGCCGCCAAGATTGTCCTTCCTAATCCCTAGCGAATCGCTATACTTTATTGAATCGCATTGCCATGGCGCTAAGGGAGGGCGGCCGGTGAGCTTTATCAATACCATTCGCGAGGACATCAAGACCGTCCAGGCGCAGGACCCCGCCGCGCAAAACGGTCTGGTCATCTTCCTTTCCTATCCTGGCCTGCACGCCAAGTGGAACCACGTGCCCGAGCACTGGCTGTGGGAGCACGGTCATCGCTCGCTCGCCCGCGTGCTCTCGCAAATCACCCGCCACATCACCGGCGTCGAGATTCACCCTGCCGCGCAGATTGGCAAGCACTTCTTTATCGACCACGCCATGGGCGTCGTCATCGGCGAGACCACCATTGTGGGCGACAACTGTGTGCTCTACCAGGGCGTCACGCTCGGCGGCACCGGCAACGAGACCGGCAAGCGTCACCCCACCCTGGGCAACAATGTCACGGTGGGCACGGGCGCCAAGGTGCTCGGCAACATCCGCATCGGCAACAACGTCAAGATCGGCGGCAACTCGGTCGTCGTTAAGGACGTCCCCGACAACTGCACCGTCGTGGGCGTGCCGGGACGTATCATCAAGCGCAACGGTTGCCGTGTGTTCGAGGAGAGTTTCGACGCCAAGCAGCATCGCGAGTACATGCCCGATGACGCCGCCGAGCAGTCCGCCCTCAACCGCCAGGGCATCACCGAGAATGCCCGCCGCGTCAAGGAACTCGAGCGAGAGGTGGCCGAGCTCAAGGCCCTCGTCGCCAAGCTCGTGGACGAACGCTAGGAACGCAAGCGGCACAAAATGACATCGGCATCAACGCAAAGGCGCGCCAGGGAATTCATCCCCGGCGCGCCTTTTTTCGATGTGACATGTGGGACTGTCCCTTTGTCACATTATGCGAACTGGCTCAGATAGAGGTCGGCATAAGCGCCCTCGGCTGCGAGCAGCTCCTTATGCGTGCCCTGCTCGATAATGTTGCCGTGGTCCATGACCAAGATCAGGTCGGCGTCCACGATCGTCGACAGGCGATGCGCGATCACAAAGCTCGTGCGCCCGCGCATAAGCGCGTCCATGGCGCGGCCGATAGCAAGCTCGGTGCGCGTGTCCACGCTTGAGGTCGCCTCGTCCAGGATGAGAATCGCCGGGTTGTTGAGCAGCACGCGCGCAATGGTCAGCAACTGGCGCTGGCCCTGGCTGATGCTTTCGGCATCGTTGGCCACGCGCGTGTCGTAGCCCTGCGGCATGGTGCGCACAAAGAAGTCAACCTGGGCGGCGCGCGCAGCCGCAACAATCTCCTCGCGCGTTGCCTCGGGGCAGCCGTAGGCGATGTTCTCGGCAATCGTGCCGTCGAACAGCCAGGCGTCTTGCAGCACCATGCCAAACTGCTGACGTAGCTCGCCGCGATCCATGCGGCTCGTATCCACGCCGTCGAGCGTAATACGCCCGCCGTCAATCTCGTAGAAGCGCATGAGCAGGTTGATGAGCGTCGTCTTGCCTGCGCCCGTGGTTCCCACCACGGCAATCTTCTGGCCCGGCTCGGCGGTAAACGACACGTCGCGCATAAGCGGCTTGTCGGGCGAATAACCAAAGCGCACGTGCTCAAAGGAGACGCGACCCTCAACGCGACCCGGCAGCTTGGCGGCCTCGTCCGGCAGCGGATCGGCCTCCATCTCGGGCTCATCGAGCAGGTCGAACACGCGCTCCGCACTCGCCAGCGCGCTCTGCAGCGAGTTAAAGGTAAACGACAGCTGCGTCATGGGTTCGGACGCCTCGTAAATAAACTGGAAGAACGCCTGGAACACGCCGACGGTCATGTGACCGGCAACCAGCATGCTGCAGCCCACAAGCGCAATAACGATCTGCGCCAAACGGCCGATAAAGCGCACCGCGGGGCCGACGGCATTGATCATAAAGTCGGCCTTGGTGCTCACGCGCGCCAGCTCGCCCGAGGCCTGGTGCACCTCGGCAGAGCTCTGGTGCTCGCGGTTGAATGCGCGAATCACCAAACGGCCCGAATAGCCTTCCTCGACCGCGCTCGTAATCTTGGACACCCACTCCTGGCGCTCGCCCGTCACATCGTGCGTGCGGCGCGAAACGACCTTCGTCACCAGCAGCGACAGCGTCATAAAGAACAAAAAGACGAGCGTGAGCGGCACGCTAAACACGAACATCACGATCACAGCGCCCACCACGGTACCGATCGACACCAGAAGCTGCAGCAAGCCGCGCTGCATGCTCTCGGACATCTTGTCCAAGTCGTTGGTCGCACGGCTGACGACCTCACCGGGACGATGCGCGTCAAAGAAGGCAAGCGGCAGACGGTTGAGCTTTTGCGCGATGCGGTTGCGCAGGCGCAGATTGAGACGCTCAGCGACGCTCGACATCAAAAAGCTCTGGAGCGCGTAGAACGAGGCAGCGGCCGTCCAAATCATAAAGTAGATGAAGATGGTCCTGCCGCAGTTCTCCCAGGTGATGTTGAAGGTGGTATCGTTGGCAAACGCCACCTGAATGTGGCCCCACAGCTCATCGATCACGCGGGCGCTATATGCCGGCGCGGCGGTGTTAAAGATGGCATAGAACACAATGCTCGCGAACACGATATAGAAGCGCCAATGGTCGCCGGCAGCCTCGCTCCACAGGCGGCGCACCGTCGCCCAGGTGTCGCGGGGTTTCTCGTCCTCGTCCTCGTCGTCCACATCGCGCATGCGCTCTGCCTCAGCGCGGGCGCGCTCGTCCTCGGCGCGCTCGTTTTCCTCGTAGAGCGCTTGGCGGCGAGCCTCGCGCTCGGCTGCAGCCTTGGCGGCGTCATCCAGCTCGGATGCCACGGCAGCCGTTTCCTCGACCAGTACCGCGGCAGCGGCGTCATCAACGCCGCCCTGCTTCTTGAGCTCCTCGGTCATGCTACTCACCTCCCTTCATCTGCGATTCCGCGATAGCGCGGTACACCTCGCAGGTTTCCATGAGCTCGTCGTGCGTGCCTAGGCCCACGATCTCGCCGTCTTTGAGCACCACGATCTGATCGGCATGCAAAATAGTCGAGATACGTTGCGCGATGATGAGCACCGCGGCATCGCGCGTCTCGTCCTGCAGCGCATGGCGCAGGGCGGCATCGGTCTTAAAGTCCAGGGCCGAAAAACTGTCATCGAAGATATATAGATCGGCATGCTTCATGAGTGCGCGGGCGATCGCCAGGCGCTGGCGCTGACCGCCCGAGAAGTTCGTGCCGCCCTGGGATACCGGAGTATCGAGCCCCTGGGGCTGATCGAGCACAAAGGTGCTCTGGGCAACCTCCAGCGCATGGAGCATGTCAGCCTCGGTCGCGCCCTCGTTGCCAAAGCGCAGGTTGCTCGCCACCGTACCCGAGAACAGCCACGCCTTCTGCGGCACGTAAGCGATATGCCCGCGAATCTCACCTTGCGAAAGGTCGCGCAGGTCAACGCCGTTCAGGCGAATGGCGCCCTTCGTGGCATCGTGGAAACGCAACAAGAGCTTGGCCACCGTTGACTTGCCCGAGCCCGTTGAGCCTACAATCGCCGTGGTCTGGCCACGGCGACAGGCAAAGCTCAGGTCGCACAGGGTATCCTCGTCGGCATCGTCAAAACGGAACGACATATGGTCGAACACGGCAACCGCGTCGGCACCATCTGCGGACTCAGGCGCCCCGTCGCCCAGCGTTGCCTTGCCGTCCACGATGCTCGGCTCGATTTCGAGCACCTGTTGCGCGCGGTTGAGGCACGCCGCAGCGCGCGGAAGCGTCAGAATCACCATCTGCGCCATCATCACAAAGAACAGGATCAGGATCGCGTACTCCAGCACGGCCGAGATGCTACCGATTTGCATGGCGTGGACGCCCACGCGGTTGCCGCCCACCCACAGCACCGCCACCTCGGCGATATTCATCAAAAAGAAGCTGGAGCTGTCGAGACCCACAAACAGGTGGTTGACCTTGATGGCATTGGCCGCGTAATCGTTAAACACCTCGTCCAGGCGCTGCTCCTCGTGGCGCTCCTTGTTAAATGCGCGGATGACGCGCACGCCCACGATGTTCTCGCGCAGCACCACGTTCATGCGGTCGATAAAGCTCTGCAGGCGCATAAAGATCGGCGCGGCGTTGGCAACGGTAAAGACCGCCGCCACCAGCACGATCGCAACCACCACGCCCAGCAGCGTGCCCATGGCGGGATCGATGAACCAAGCAAAAATGATGCCTGCCACGGCCAAGAACGGCACCGGCAGCACCAGCTGAATCGTCTGAAGGACAGCTTGCTGAATCACGTTGATGTCGTTGAGCGAGCGCGTGATCATCGAACCCGTGCCAAAGCGCTCAAAGTCGCTGGCGGACAGCTCGAGCGACTTGTCGTACACGGCATTGCGGATATCGCAGGCCACGTTGGCGGCCAGGCGCGCCGAAAGATAGCAGCCCAGCACCGTGCCGCCGCTGGCCATGCCGGTCGCGATAAGCATGTACAGGCCGTTGCGTAATATATAGTCGACATCGCCCGTGGTAATACCGGTGTTGACCATGTTCGCCAGCATCGTGGGAACCAACAGCGTACCGACGTTATCTATCAGCACCGCAAACAGCGTCACCGCAATCAGACCGCGGTACGGCCTCATAAACCTCATTAAGAGTCGCATGCGTCCCCCTCGCCCTTATCGTCAGTCTCGTTCTCGGCGGCCACTTGCCGTTTAAATGCCTCGCACTCTTCGTTAAGAACATGGGAGAACTTACCGACCAAGCGCATGATCTCGCACTGTTCCCACGGCTCGAGCGCCTCGAATGCCTGTTGCTCGGCTTTTTGCGCCGGCAACGCGTAGCACTTGGCAAACCGCACGCCTTCTTCGGTCAGTCGTACAACCTTGTTTTTACGACTGCCCTCGGCAAACTCCAACGTCGCAAGCCCTCGCGCCCTAAGCGTTTTAATCGCCGAATTGATGGTCTGTTTGCTGTAGAACCATTCGCTCGTCAGCCGACTCACGGCAACGCTTCCGCCCGCTGCACTCGTGTCGACGAGCATCCAGTAGGCGCAGTCCGAAAGACCGCAGGTGCGTGCGAACTCCGAATAGATACGGTCAAGCCCGTTGAGCATCCGGTCGAAATCGACCAGGCTAACTGCACTATTCATCTCTCCCACCATTCGATTGTCCGAGTTTTGACCAATTTATATCTCTACATTAGTCCGAGTTTTGACTATCGTCAATAAGCTCGTTGCTTATGGTCGGCTCCACATAAGCATATCGACAAAAAAGACCGCCGGCGCGGGGGCGGCGCCGGCGGTTGCGAGAGAATATCGATTGTTGGCTGTTAAGCAGCGACGGCCTCGTAGACCGTGGCGCCCGAGAAGCTGTCGTGCAGGCTCTTGCCGCAGATCCACGGCAGTTCGACGACCTCGCAAACCGTGTTGACCAGCTCGGAGCAGTCAGTAAAGTGGCCCTTATCGTTGAGGGCCTCGCAATCCTGAACACGCCAATAGCCATCGGTGTGCGTGATGTAGTACTCGTGATCGTTAATCGACACAAAAGCGCGCGTCTTGGAACGCAGCAGCTTCAGAAATCCTTCGAAGTCGGTCTCGACGACATCTCCAGCCTGGAACATGATGTTACCTCCTGGCCCGGCGCCACCATGGCGCGTTGATAAACGTTGGTGCTCCTTTAGTAAAACCTTTATCAGAGCTTATGCGCGCATCATTTAGGCAAGTGGTAAAAAACCGCAGGTTAGACGGGATAAAACGTTTAACCATCCCACCGGTTTGTCACATTCTGAAGGTACTTTTATGCAAACCTACTTTCCCAATTGGAATCTATCCTTTTGGCCGGGCAATTGACCGTCTATCGTTTAAGCCCGACGGGTACGAACGGGGCATCTGCAACGCCACCGCAAGGAGACACCATGGAGACTATCGAAGCACTCATTCACCGCCGCAGCTGCCGCAAATACAGCAATCGTCCCGTCGAGGCCGAAAAGCTTGCACGGATTATCGAAGCCGGCCAATATGCACCGAGCGGCATGGGCCGCCAGCCGGTGACGTTTGTCGCCGTCACCGACCCCGCGACCGTCGAGCGTCTCTCACAGCTCAACGCCCAGGTCATGGACAGCAACAGCGACCCCTTCTATGGCGCCAAGACCGTTGTGGTGGTGCTGGTTGACCGCAGCGTGCCCACACATCTGGAAGACGGCTCGCTCGCCATGGGCAACTTGCTCAACGCCGCCTATGCACTGGGTGTCGATTCGTGCTGGATTCACCGCGCGCATGAGGTCTTTGACTCGCCCGAGGGCCTGGAGCTGCTGGCCAGCTGGGGCCTGCCCGCCGACGGCAACCTGCGCGGTGTCGGTAACTGCATTCTTGGCTACGCCGAGGACACGCTACCCGAGGCAAAACCGCGCCGCAACAACGTGGTGTACGTCAAGTAGCGCAGGAGTGTCCCAAACTGCCGGCAGAAAAGGAACGTCCCCTTCTGCCGGCAAGCTATGTTGATATTTGAGTTGTCGTCGTTTCGTTCGTCTGGGTCGTTTCGGCGTCGTTACCTTGCTCGCCTTCGTCCTTTTGAGCATCTGCGATGGTGGAGGCCGCCGCAACGATACCGCGCTGGGGCGCGACGCCTGTCTGGGTCTGTGCGCCCTCGACAACTTCTGTGCCTGCATGCACGAGCTCGGGCGATTTAAACATTGCGCCCAAGTTGGCGCCACCGCCGGCATATCCGAGCGCAGCGAGCGCGATGACGATCACTGCAACGGCGGCCACGATCGGCACGTAGCGATGCCAGCCGGCGGGATTGAGCCCGCTGCGGCGAGCCGCCCCGCGGCTGATGTAGCCGAGCGTTCCGTCGTGCTTGAGCTTTGAGCCCACCACGCGTTTGCGGCCCCACAGCGAGGACTCTGCCTGCATTGCCAAGCGGGCGCTTGCCGAAGGATAGCCGTATTTAGTGCGCTTGAACGAGCCATCAAACCCCGAGGCGTGTTTACCCCACGTCACCGATGTTGTGCGTCGGTTGACCGGCGCGGCACTCCGCCTTCTGCGGCTCGGTTTTGAAGTCTCAGCCATATGCCCTCGCACGCCGTAACCAAATCGAAACAATAACGCTTTGGACTGTAGCACACGCGTCGCGCGCGGTCACGGACGCCTCGCTCAACGGTCATCGTCCTTCAGCAAGCGCCACAGCGTCGTACGGCTTATACCCAGCACCTCCGCCGCACGGGTTCGGTTGCCGTGGAGATGATCTACAACCAGATGCGCGATATCTCGCTCGGTATCTGCCAGCGGTCGCAGGATATACAGGTCGCTTTCGAGTGTCGGGGCGCCAAAGGTTGCGGTCTTAATCACGTCCTCTTGGGCGAGCACTTCCTCCGCCACAGCGCGGTCCACCGTGCCCGTCCCCACCAATATATACAGTCGTTCCGAGACCTCGCGGAGCTGCAGATAGTTGCGCGGCCAGCGGTAAGCATCGAGCGTCTTCGTCGCCGCGGCAGACAGCGTGGGCGCTGCCGTCCCAAATGCATCAGCGAGATATTCCAAATAGCGCGCGACCTTCGTCGACGCGGCTCCCTGCTCGGCGATTGCCGGCGCGACGCTCACCGCACAGGCGAAGCGCTCGGTCACAAAGGCGGCTTGATCACTTTCGCCGCCGCCCGGCATGTCATTCGCCGTCAGCACCACATGGCAGCGCGTCGCCAACGCGGTGTCGGTCATCGTGGAGACCAGCTCGCGGAGGCGCTGGGGGCCAACCGCGTTCCAGCCCTCAATGCAAAGGGTCAGCCCCGTTTGGAACAGCGGCGATTCGGAGCTTTTGAGCACATGGCGCCAACCGCGATCGGTGAGTTCATCGAGCGCGACGGAAACAAAGGGCCGATCGGCAAAAGGACCGTCCAGATAGAGGCGCATGGCAATCTCGACCTGGCCCGCTCCCAGCCCACCCTCGAGCATAAGGGGCACACCGCGCGCGTAGCTCTCGGCAACCGGTGCAGCCACCGCAGCGGCACCCTCAACGATGCCGTACGCACTCGATTCGTAGCGGGCCTCAACTTCGTCGGCGTTGAGCCACTCGATGCCCGCATGCGCCGCGGCGCCGCGCACCTCGCGGACCACGACGACCCAAAGGCCCCCGCCCTCTTTGTCGGTGGGGCGAACGGCCAGGCTCAGGCGCGTACCCGCACGCCCCATAACCAGACGCGTGCCGTCTCCTATACGGTCGAGGCGCTCGGCAACAAAAGCCGCCACGTCCCGCTCAAGCGCCGCGTCATTCATGGTCGAGATCGCGACGTCCCCACGCGCATCGATTGCCAATGCCGAGGCCCCGGCAGCAGCTAGGGCATCGGTCAAGATGTTCAGCTTGGCATCGCTATCCATGATTTGCCCCTGTCCGCGGCGACGTGCAACCGCCGACGGTCGCACGACCAAGTGTTTCAAAATTGAACGATATTGCTCACCAAACACTATAGGGCAGAAAGCGCCGTCCTGCGAGTATAGGTGTTGCCCCGCATCGCCATCCTGGCGGGGCGATAAGAGCTCTTCGGGACTTATAAACCTGCGGACAAGCCATACCCGCAAGAGCTCCTATCGCTCCACCGCAGGCACGCGCTCACCAGCACGCAGCACGCAGCACGCAAACAAGCTACTTCTCTACCAGATTCCCAGTACGTGTTGCATTCCCAAACTCATGCACGCAATGCCAATCCAGCAGCAAAAGCCCAGCGCGATGGGCTTGCCGCCCTTTTTGACCAGCTCGACGATATCGGTATTAAAACCAATAGCCGCCATGGCCATCACAATAAAGAATTTCGACAGCTCCTTGATGGGCGCCGTGATGGACACGGGAAGCTGAAACACCGTGGTGATCACGCTCGCCAGCACAAAGAACAGCACAAACGTGGGAAACGCGCGTTTAAGGGAGAACGTGCTCTTAGCGTCACCGCCGGCCTTGCGTGCCAGATGCATTTGCCAGCATGCGAGGACCAACGTGATGGGAATAATGGCCAGCGTCCTGGTGAGCTTGACCACCGTGGCGCTCTCGAGCACATTGGCGCCGGGATGCATGCTGTCCCAAGCGCTCGCCGCAGCCGTTACGGACGAGGTGTCGTTGATGGCGGTACCGGCAAACAGGCCAAAGCCCTCATTGGTCAGCCCGAGCATGCCGCCGAGCGTCGGAAACACGAGCGCCGCGATAACGTTAAACAGGAAGATGACCGAAATAGCCTGGGCAATCTCGCGATCGTCGGCATCGATGACGGGTGCGGTCGCGGCGATGGCAGAACCGCCGCAAATCGACGAACCCACACCCACAAGCGTCGCGATCTTGCCCGGCACGTTCATAACGCGGCAGAGTACAAAGGCGATGACAAGCGAGGTCGAGATTGTCGCCACGATAATCGGCAGCGACTGGGCGCCCTTGGACAGAATCTGGGAGAGGTTCATGCCAAAGCCAAGCAGGATAACCGCGTACTGCAAGACTTTTTTGGACGTATAGGTAACGCCGACGGCGAGCTGTTCGCGACGATTCTCGGGAAAGACGAGCGCCAGGACCATGCCAAAGAGGATGGCAAATACCGGACCGCCGACCACCTCAATTTGTTTGCCGAGCAACGTCGCGGGAATGGCGACGATCAGGCAGAACAAGACGCCTTTCCAGCGCTCGCGTACGATATTTGCCAGTTGCATATGGGACTCCTTCTTTCTATTTCACGTTTGCGACGGCTTATGATACGGCAACATTGAGCGCAGCCTTGCGCAAACACAGACTAAGATGCCGCAATAGTTCTCAGGCAACAGCCGAATTACCCACCGCGGAGAGCTGATTCGCGGCATAATTAACAACTGACATATGAGTTTGATAGAACAGTTGCGAGGCGCTATGGAAGAATCGATGCACGTCGGCGAGCAGGAAACGAGCCTACAGGACCAGTCCTACCACACCATTCGACGCAAAATCGTCTACCTGGACTACAAGCCGGGCGAAAAGCTGGGCGTCAAGCAACTTTGCGACGACCTAGATATGGGGCGCACCCCTGTGCGCGAGGCTTTGGTTCGTTTGGCGCAGGAAGGCCTGGTGCGCACCGTGCCCCAGAGCGGTACCTACGTCTCGCCCATCAACCTCACCCTTGCCGAGAGTGCCTGCTACATCCGCGAGCATCTGGAAAAGCAGGTGATTGTGGAGTGCTGTGCGCGCGCCACGTCGGCCGGCATCGAGCAGCTCGACCGCGCCATCGTGCTGCAGGAAAAGGCCATGGCCGAAGAGGATCGCATCGGCTTCTTTTTGAGCGACAACCTCATGCATCACATGATTTTTAGCATCGCATGTCGCAGCACCGTGTGGTCGTGGCTCGAAGAGACCAATGCCGACCTTGAGCGCTTCCGCTGGCTGCGCGCTGCCACGCAGGTTCTCGACAATCAGGACATCGTGAACGAGCACAAGCAGATTCGCCGCGCTATCGCCGGTCGCGACCCCATCGAAGCGAGCTTTTTGGTCAGCAAGCACCTGCACATGATGTTCCGCAACCAAACCGAGGTTCTGGACCAGTTCCCCGAGTACTTCGAGACCAGCAAGCTCCGCTAACCTGCCAAAAAGGGACAGGTTCATTTTGGCAGGTTTTATCTGGTCAAATGCAACAAGGCCCGGCTCCGTCTTGATGCGGAGCCGGGCCTTAGTCGCTAGAACGGCGGAACCAACTACTCGACCGTGACGCTTTTCGCCAGGTTTCGGGGTTGATCGACGTCGCAGCCGCGCAGGATGGCGACCTCGCGGGCGAGCAGCTGCAGCGGGACGCTCGCCGTGATGGGGCTGAACACGTCGCGGACTGCCGGCACGCGGATGATGCAGTCGGCGATCTTGTTGATCTCCTCGTCGCCCTCGGTGGCAACGACGATGACCTTGGCACCGCGCGCCTTGCACTCCATAAGGTTCGACACGGTCTTGTCGTAGGTGGCACTCTTGGTGGCCACAGCGATGACAGGGAAGCCCGGGTCGATCAGGGCAATGGGGCCGTGCTTCATCTCGCCGGCGGCGTAGGCCTCGGCGTGCAGGTAGCTGACCTCCTTGAGCTTGAGCGCACCCTCGTAGGAAATAGCGGCACCCATGCCGCGGCCCACGAACAGCGCCGACTGCGCATCCTTGCACAGCAGGGCAGCCTCATGCACGGCATCGGTCTGCGTGTCCAAAATCCACTGGATCTGCTCGGCAGTATCGGAAAGCTCGCGGAACAGCATGCGTGCCTGTTTGGTGGTCAGGCGGTACTTGACCTGCGCCAGCAGCAGGGCCAGCAGCGTCAGGCTCACAACCTGGCCGATGAAGCTCTTGGTCGAGGCGACCGCGATCTCCTTGTTGGCCTTGGTGTAGATGACGCCGTCGCTCTCACGCGCCACGGGGCTGCCCACCACGTTGGTGATGCCGAAGACCTTGGCACCCTTGATGCGCGCGTCGCGAATGGCGGCAAGGGTATCGGCCGTCTCGCCCGACTGGGACACGGCAACGACAAGCGTCGTCGGCGTAATGATGGGGTTGCGATAACGGAACTCGCTGGCCGCCTCCACCTCGGTGGGGATGCGAGCCCAGCCCTCAATGAGATTCTTGGCAATGAGGCCAGCGTGATAGCTGGTGCCGCAAGCGATCACGTAGACGCGGTCGATGTCGTTGAGCTCCTCGAGCGAAAGGCCCAGCTCGTCGATGTCGAGCTCGCCGGCCGGCGTCATACGACCAACCAGCGTGTCGCGCACGACGCGCGGCTGCTCGTGAATCTCCTTGAGCATAAAGTCGGGATAACCGCCCTTTTCTGCCATGTCCAGGTCCCAATCGATGTGGGTGACCTTGGGCTCGATAACGTTGCCGGCCTCGTCGGTGTACTCGACGCCTGCGGGCGTGAGCTTGGCAAACTGACCGTCCTCGAGCACCACGACATCGCGGGTGGCGTCGATGAGCGCGATGACATCGGAAGCAACATAGGAGCCGGTTTCGCCCACACCGACTACGATCGGGGAATCCTTGCGGGCCACGGCGATCACGCCGGGCTCGTCAGCGCACACGGCGGCCAGACCATAGGCACCGACCACGTGGGTGCAAGCCTCGCGCACGGAGGCCATCAGGTCGTGCGTCTCGGCATAAGCCTCTTCGATCAGATGCGCGAAGACCTCGGTATCGGTCTCGCTCTTAAAGTGATGGCCGCGGCCCTCCAGCTCTTCGCGCAGCTCGGCGAAGTTCTCGATGATGCCGTTGTGGACGATGGCGATACGACCGTCGCAGCTGGTGTGGGGGTGAGCGTTAACGACGGAGGGCTTGCCGTGGGTGGCCCAACGGGTATGGCCGATACCGCAGGTAGCGTCGCTGTCGATGTTGGAAAGCTCGCTCTCCAGGCCCGCGACCTTGCCCACGCGGCGGATGACGTCGAGGTGCGCCGCGGCGCCCTCGCCCACCTCGAGCGCGACGCCCGAGGAGTCATAGCCGCGATACTCCATACGCTTGAGGCCCGTAACCAGGATGTTCTTTGCAATATCAGAGCCGGTGTAGCCGACAATTCCGCACATAGGATAAATCCCTTCGTTCGCGTGACTGCAAGACGTCCACGCACAAGGAGCGCTGAGACGTATAACGTTCGAGTATTGTACTCACGCAAGCACAAGCTGATATACCAGAAGTGGTATCTCAACTTAGATACCACCCGATGCACACACGTCCAGCCGGTCCAAACCACCACAAAGGTACCTGTCCCCTTCGTGGCAGTCGCGCTGGCAACGGCGTTTCCCCAGATAAACCTGCCAAAATAAACCTGTCCCTTTTTGGTAGGTTTAGGATGCTACAATCTGGCTTGTACTTGAAACGCATCAAAGGGGCCGCTATGGCAAAGGTTAAAATCAGCGACGTCGCGCGCGAAGCCGGGGTTTCGTTGGGCACGGTTTCCAACGCGCTCAACCATCCCGAAAAGTTGCGTCCCGAGACCCTCAAGCTCATTAACGAAACCATCAATCGACTGGGCTACCTGCCCAACCAAAGCGCTCGTCAGCTCGCGGGCGGCGCCACCAAGTCCTTTGGCCTGGTGCTCCCCCGTCTCGACCACGGCTTTTCACTCCAAATCGCCAGCGGCGCCCACAACGAGGCCCGCAAGCACGGCTATGACTTGCTCATCGCCAACGCCGATAACGACGATATTCTCCAGGACCATTACCTGCGCTACTTTATGGGCACCCAGATGTCCGGCGTCATGGTTCAGCCCATGGCATCCCCCGACTGGCACCCCGCCATGGCCAAGATGCCCGTGCCGATCGTCCATCTGGACATCCATTGCTCCGAGCCCGGCTACTACGTAGCGGCCGACAACGAAGCCCAGGGTCGCATCATTGCCGAACTTGCCATCGCCCGCGGCGCGCACCATATTGTCGTCGTCGGCCGAGCAGCATTTATGCAACTCACCCTGCGCGTCCTTGGCATTCATAAGGCGCTCGCCCTGCACCCCGATATCAAGATCGAAGTCATCGACGCCGGCGAATGGAATACCGCCGCCGACGGCTACGGCATCGGCACCCAAATCGCCGCGCGCCCCGCCGACGAACGCCCCGATTTTGTCGTCGGCCTGACCGACGTGCTGGCCTCGGGCGTCATCTCGGCGCTGGTCGACAAAGGCATCGCCGTCCCCGGGCAAGTACGCGTAGCAGGTTGCGATGGCAACCCGCTCGCTTGGAGCGGATCGGTCCCGCTCACTACGGTAGCGCCCCCGGGCTACGAGATTGGCCGCAAGGGCGTTCAATTGCTCATGGAGCAAATCGAGAACAAGGCCCCAGCAAAGACCAAGCATATCCGCGTCGGCTCTACAGCGCGCACCGTCACCGCAGTCACCGCCGCCGAGGACATCAACCGCCAAGAACTGGTACGTCCGTTCCTGCTGGAACGCGCCAGCACCCAGGCAAGCAGCCAGACCGACGCCACGGCCATCAACCTCGGTGCGTATCTATAGCACGCCCGCAAGTATGCTAAGTCGCCGCTCAAGCAAAAGAGGCCCGACCATTGCCGGACCCCTTTTGTTTAAGCGCAAACATAAGCAATTGCTCGTTTCAACGCCGCAATTGTCTAGCGCACGGCCTTGACCGACGCCGCCAGATCGAACAACGTATCGAGCACGGCCTCGCAGCCATCCACCACGTCCTGCGGCAGCGGCACGATATCGGGGACGGCAAAGACGTGGCAGCCAGCCGTAATGCCCGAGACGCAGCCGTTGCGCGAATCCTCGACCACGGCACATTCCTCGGGGGCAAAACCCGCGCGCTCGCAGGCAAGCAGATACATCTCGGGGTCAGGCTTGCCGTGCGCGACGTCCTCGCCGCAGGTCACCGTTTCAAACTTGTCAAAAAGACCGAATGCTTTAAGGTTGCGCTCGGCCGTAACATGGCGCGATGACGTTGCAAGGCCTACGTGATAGCCCGCAGCCAACAGCTCGTCTATGCACTCGGCAGCGCCGGCCTTAAGCTCCAGATCGGTCTTGACCATCTCGTCGCGAATCTCCTTGTGGCGGACATAGATCGCCTCGGCGGTCTCGTGGCTGCCGTAATGCTTATCGAGGATGTCCATGACATCGGGTAGCGTGCGACCGATAAACTGATGGATCAGCGCATCATCAATCGCGAGCCCCAGCTCAGCGGCGCCTGCCTTCCAGGCCCTAATCCCCAAACGCTCGGTATCGACCAGCGTTCCATCCATGTCAAAAATAACAGCCTTGATCATATCGGTCCCCCTCGCCGGATTGCATTACTGCCACTCTACCGCACTTTACAAGCTTGTATATAACGTATATAGCATATTGCACTTTCGTTACATAGCTGGAAGTCTTATGACAAGCAGCTCGGTGGGATTATAGTTTCATCCGAGCTTTAATAACTGTAAGGAACTTTCATGCTTTCAGACACCGCCGCACCCGCAGAGGAGCTTCAGGACAAACTCGCAGCACTCGAGCAGCTGCTTTTGGCATACGGACGCGTCGCCATCGGCTTTTCCGGTGGTGTCGACAGCAGCTTTTTGGCCGCGGTCTGCGCCCGCATCATGCCTACCAATACCCTCCTCGTCCATCTCACCACGCCGCTCATCGGCACGCCCGAACAGACTTCGTTTGAGCAGTCCGTTGATGGGCAAGCTGATGAAGGGGCGCATTTTAAGCTCCCCGTGCTCAATCTTTCGGTCGATCAGCTGCAGCTCCCCCAGGTAGCCTGTAACGATGCCAATCGCTGCTACCACTGCAAGCACGCCGGCTTTACCGCCATCGTCAACCACGCCAAGTCGCTCGGCTTTCCCACCGTCATCGATGGCAGCAATGCAAGCGATCGCGGTGACTACCGCCCCGGAATGCGTGCGGCAGAAGAGCTCGGCGTACGCTCCCCTCTTATGGAGGTCGGCTTTACCAAGGACGAAGAGCGCGAGCTACTACGCGCATGGGGCTATCCTGTTTGGAACCTGCCGGCGGGAGCATGTCTTGCCACGCGCGTCCCCACGGGCGAGGAGCTTACGTTCGAGAAGGTCTCCCTGATCCGCGCCTGCGAGGATTACCTGCACGATCTTGACCTGGCACAGGTACGCGCGCGCTTGATCGGTGGCTGCATGCATATCGAGGCCGCACCCGCAGATGTCGCCAAGATTGCCGCCCTCGGCGGTGCCGCTGTCGACGACGAGGGCAAGACCCCGCTTCCCGCCGTTATCGAGTCCGCGCTGCGCGAGCTGGGCTGCGACCATATCTCCCCCGAGGTCACCCCCTACATCCACGGCAACATGAACCTTTAGGTTACGCCGTTTTACAAACGGCGTAACTGCTCGGCGCTGCGCAGGCCCCGGGCACGGCAATCTGACGTTCAACTTCACGGGCGCGACCAAAAGGTCAGCGCCCGCTTGTTTCACGTCACCTTACCGCACCCGGAGCCTGCTCGCTCGCATATGCTCAACCTGGACTGCGTTAACTGACCTACCAAAAAGGGACAGGTTTATTTTGGCAGGTTTTATCTGGGGAAATATCGCGAGGCAGTCGCCCCCCTAGCACCCATCTCACTTCGAGAGACACAAGAGGGGCGACTCGGCTGCATCTACTTCTTCCGATATCGGCGGTTACGACTCGTCGATGAACCCATTACTTCGATGAGCCCTTTATCCGCCATTTTGGCAGATGGTAGTTGACGGACGAATTTTGGCATTCCGTCTCTCTAAAACAATAGATTTATCTCTCTAACTTTAGAGAGATAAGCGCCTTGTTTTAGAGAGACATTTAGAGAGATGTATCGAATTCACTGTTAGATTGCCCAATGTTATCTCTTTAACTAGCTTTCTCTTTAGAGAGACATTTAGAGAGACGAGCGCAATCTCTCTAATCAAGGGCTCCACTCTTTAAGGTGCACACTTCCTAACCGTGCCCTAAGTTGCGGTGAAATAACTCACGATTAGCCTGCCAAAAAGGGACAGGTTTATTTTGGCAGGTTTTATCTGGGGAAACGCAAATAGGGCCGTGACACCCATACGGCGTTGCGGCCCTTTTCCTTGGAGAAGGATCAATTGATTGAACGGGATGACCGTTCTAGTCTTCGAGTCCGCTATTGATGAGCTCCGCAATCTCAACGGGATCGGTGCTCGCGCGCACCTTGTCACGGAAGCCGGCGTCCATCAGCATCACGGCAGCCTTGGAGAGCAGACGCAGGTGCGTAGTTCCGGTCTCGCCGGCGGGCACGTACAGCGCGAGCGCAACATCGACGGGCACCCCATCGAAGCTCGGCCATTCAACGGGCTCGGTCAGTTTAAGCACGGCAACGCCCGGCGTGTGGATCGCGTCGCTTTTGGCATGCGGAACGGCAAAACCGGCGACAAGGCCGGTCTCGGCCTCGTTCTCGCGAGCAATGAAGGCGGCCTCTACGGCAGATGCGTCATCGGCAAAGCCGAGCTCGATGGCCTGCTCGGACAAATAATGTAGGGCGTCCTCGCGCGAGGCGGCGGTATACCCGATTGTCACTTGGTTGGCAGATACAAATCCCATGGAAACCTTCCTTACAACACGGACCTGACCGCAGCTTCGATGCCGTCGGCGTCCAAACCGTACTTGTGCAGCAAATCGGCCGCAGGGCCGGACTCGCCATACACATCGCGCACGCCGACGCGTCGCATCGGCACCGGATGCTGCTCTGCGAGCACCGAGGCCACGGCCTCGCCAAGACCACCGATAATCGAATGTTCCTCGGCGGTGACCACGCGACCAGTCTTCTTGGCGCTGGCAACCACCAGGCGCTCATCAAGCGGCTTAATCGTGTGCATGTTGATGACCTCGGCATCGATACCATCGGCAGCGAGCGCCTCGGCAGCCTCAAGCGCCTCGGCGACCATAAGGCCACAAGCGATGATGGTCACATCGGACCCCTCGCGCACGACCACGCCGCGACCAATCTTGAACTCATAGTCCTCGCAGTCGTTGATGACCGGTGTTGCCAGGCGTCCGAAACGCATGTAGACCGGCCCCTCAAACTCATAGGCGGCGCGCGCGCATGCGCGAGCCTCGATGTCATCGGCGGGAACAATCACCGTCATACCCGAGATCGTGCGCATGAGCGCGATGTCCTCGCAGCACTGATGCGTGGCACCGTCTTCACCGACCGATATGCCCGCATGCGTGGCACCGATTTTGACGTTGAGGTGCGGATAGCCGATGGAATTACGCACTTGCTCGTACGCGCGGCCGGCAGCGAACATGGCAAAGGTGCTCGCAAAGGCGACGTGACCCGTGGTCGCAATGCCGGCGGCAAGCCCCATCAGGTTGCTCTCGGCAATGCCGGCGTCGTAGAAGCGCTCAGGGTGCGCAGCCTTAAACTTACCGGTCTGCGTGGCGGCGGCCAGGTCGGCATCGAGAACCACAAAGTCATCGCGCTCATTGCCCAGCTCGACAAGTGCCTCGCCATAGCTAACGCGCGTGGCGACTTTCTTGACGTCTGCCATTAGAGCTCCTCCCCTGCTGCTGCGAGCTCGGCCATGGCCTGCTCAAACTGTTCATCGTTGGGTGCCTTGCCGTGCCAGCCCACCTGGTTTTCCATAAAGGAGACGCCCTTGCCCTTCACCGTCTCGGCGATAATGGCCACGGGCGAGTCGCCCACTTTGCGGGCCTCGGCAAAGGCGGCGGCAATCTGCGCCATGTCGTTACCGTCGGCGAGCTCGATCACATGCCACTTAAAGGCGCGGAACTTGTCAGCGAGCGGCATGGCCGAGTTGACCTCATCGATCGTGCCGTCAATCTGCAAGCCGTTGTGGTCGACGACGGCAACAAGATTGTCGAGCGCATGGTTGCCGGCGAACATGGCCGCCTCCCACACCTGGCCTTCCTCGCACTCACCGTCGCCCAGCAACGTGTAGACACGGTAGCCGTCGCCCCAGTGCTTAGCGGCAAGCGCCATTCCAACTGCAGCAGAGATGCCCTGACCGAGCGATCCGGTGGACATATCGATGCCAGGGGCGTCGTTCATGTTGGGATGGCCCTGCAGTCGGCTGCCAATATGACGGAGCGTCTCGAGCTCTTCGACGGGAAAATAGCCGCGATTTGCCAACACCGAATACAGGCCCGGCGCCGCGTGACCCTTGGAGAGCACAAAGCGATCGCGATCGGCCTTGTGAGGGTCAGCAGGATCGATATTCATTTCCTCAAAGTACAGATACGTCATGATGTCGGCAGCACCGAGCGATCCACCCGGGTGTCCCGACTTGGCCGCGTGAACCGCAGTCACGACACCCTTCCTGACCTCATTGGCGACCTTCGCCAGCTCCTGGTTGGTCATACGAATTCCTCTCTTGAGAACAGCCCCGGCACCGGATGACACGATGCCGGGGCAATCCACTCGTTAAGCCTGAGCGACGACCTTCTGCCAGTCAGCCTCAAAAGAGGCGAGGCCCTGGTCGGTCAGCGGATGATGCAGGCACTTCTTGAGAGCGGCCATGGGCACGGTCGCAATATCGGCACCGAGTAGCGCGGCCTGGGTCACGTGGTTGGGCGTACGAACCGAGGCGGTGATGATCTCGACGGTGTCGTCGACGTTCTTGCCCGTCCAGTCGTAGTTCTTAATGCAGGTCACGACGTTGTCGAGCTGCGAGATACCGTCCTCGGCGATGTCATCGAAACGACCGACAAACGGGCTGATGTAGCGAGCACCGGCATTGGCGGCCATAAGGGCCTGCGTCGGCGAGAAGACGAGCGTCATGTTGACGCGCACGCCAGCATCGGCCAGCGCACGGCAGGCGGCAAGGCCGGCCTCGCACACGGGAAGCTTGACCACGATGTTGGGGGCGAGGGCGGCAAGGCGCTTGCCCTCCTCGATCATACCCTCGGCAGTGGTAGCGGTAGACTCGGCGGAAACGGGCAGGCCCTTGCAGAGCTCGGCAATCTTGAGCATATGCGGCTCAAAGTCGGCAAGCTTGCCGCCGGTCTTGGCGTACAGGGACGGGTTGGTGGTAACACCGGCCAGGCAGCCCCAGCTCTTGGCCTCGGCGATCTCGTCCAGATTGGCGGTATCGATAAAGAACTTCATGGTGCAAACTCCTTCGAAGGAATCCAAAACTCAAAAAATAGGACAAAGGGGATGTCCCTTTGTCCTATGTGCCGGGCCTGCGGCTGAGACATGCCCCAGGCCCGGCGTCGTGTAGGAAAAGCTACTTAGTCCTCGAGAGCCTTCTCGATGCGGCTCGTGACGCCCTTGAGGTTAAGACCGACGACGTACTGCTTGATCGGGCGCTTGATGTGCTCGATCACAAAGCGCTTGCCGTCGATGTCCTGGGCAGCGAGGTTGCGATAGAGCTTCTCGACCTGCTCCTTGACCTCGGGATCGTTGAACGCATAGTGGCCGGAGACATCCAGGATCTTCAGGCTGAGCTCATCGTCGGCAAGGATGTCATCGACCTGCAGGTTGACGTCGTCGCCAGTCATCCACTTGCGCCAGCGCTCGGTTTTGATAGCCTTGACCAGCAGCGTGTGATACAGGTCGGAGGGGTCATCGCACAGACCGTTGTCGACCAGGATCTGCTCGGTGGCGCAGAGCTTGAGGTAGGCGCGGGTCTCCTCGGTGCCATACTGCGGAGCGACGTTGGAGGCGGTCACGTGTGCCGGGATGTGCTCGAGCAGCGTCGCGTCGTCCAGATAGTCGGCGTTGTGCTCCTTCAGGCCCACGCCATAGCGCTTGGCCATATCGGCAAGCTCGCGGGCGTTCTTGAAGTTGTAGTGACCGACCTGCTCCGTCCAGCGGGTAAGGGTGCCGGTCTGGCCGACGATAAAGGTGGGCATGGGGCAGCCGCGCTTCTCGAGCTCGGGCTGCAGCTGAGAAATGAACTCCTCGTACTTATCGGTAGAGGTCAAGCCGCCATTGGTCTCCTCGGTACCGACCTCATAGGCGACCTCGGGCAGGTTATGCTCGCGACGGTACTGCTCAAGGTAGTCGATAAGATCGATCGTGCGGCGAAGCACCACGTCGAGCGGAATAACCTTGCCGATCTGATAGGGGTCCTTGGTGGGGTCGACCATCAGCAGGTCAAAGCCCGCCTCCATGTCGGCGACGAAGGACTTGCGGGCGAGCTCCATGGCCTCGTCCTCGGGCAGGTGGGCGTTACGCTCCTCGTCGCGCTGCCACGGACCGCCGTGATCGCGGCACAGGTAGTACGGACCGGTGTAACCCACCTCGTCGGCAACCTTCTTGATGTCGGCGGCAAAGCGCGTCTGGTCCCAACCGTTGACGTAGCCGGCGCCCATATCGTCCATATCGACCTGGTTGCGGCTGGCGATAAACATGGGCGGGAAATCCTCGTCCTTGGCAAGCTCGAACACGGCCTGAATCAGGTTGGGGCTCATGGGGCCAATGCCGACCATGGTTGCGTGATCGCCGCTATCCTGCAGCTTGAGCATGCCCTGAACGGCCTGACGGATGGTGAGGTTGGACATTTTGTTCTCCTTCTCCAGAGGGTTTTTGACAAAAGTTCCCTGGGACCCAGATGTGGGCCCTATCAGTACGGATGGATTTTGTTGTGTAGGGGCGGTTGTGCGGAGTCAAATCCATCCCTCCGCACAACCGGAGTCCTTAAAGGTTTACTTGGCCTGCTTATCGAGCGTGGGCTTCATGGCAATCAGGATTGCAGCGGCGACCACGGCGCCAATCACGATGTCCAGGCAGAACAGCGCGACGTTGTTGGTGGCAAGGGCGACGATAAAGCCACCGTGCGGGACGTAGCAGTCGATGCCCTGGAAGGCGGCAAGTGCCGCACCCACGGCAGAGCCGATGCAAATGCCGGGCAGGGTGTGACCGAGGTCCTTGACCGCGAAGGGGATAGCGCCCTCGGTAATACCGATGCAGCCCATGAACAGCGCGGAGATGCCCATCTGGCGGTCAGCGTCATCGAACTTGTTCTTGGCGATGAGCGCAGCGAGGCCACAGGCGATCGGGGGAACGGCGACGGCGACGCGGAACATACCGTTAGGACCGTAGATACCGGAGGCCATGATGGCCATGGTGAAGGTCGAGGCGGTCTTGTTGATGGGGCCACCCATATCGAAGGCGGTCATAACGCCAATGACCAGACCCAGGACAACTGCGGAACCGCCCTGCAGGCTGCCGAGCACGCCGGTGAGCCAGTCCATCACAAAGCCAAGCGGCGTGGCCAGGATGTAGATATAGGCCATGCCCAGGACAAGCGAGGTCAGAATCGGGATGATCAGGATGGGCATGATGGTCTGGATGGTGTTGTTGACCTTCCAGGTCTTCATCCAGCGGACAAAGTAGCCGCAGATGACCGCCATGATCATGGCGCCCAAGAAGCCGGTCGAAACGCTGTTGCCGTTAGGGGTAACGACTGCGTTGTTGACCAGGTAGCCCAGGACAAAACCGGGGGCGAGCGCGGGCTTGCCGGCCATCGAGTAGGAGATGTATGCCGCAAGCACCGGGATCATCATGGAGATGCCGGCCATGCCGATGGTGTTAAGGCTCACCATCAGCGGGTTCGTAACCTCCATGCCGTTGGCGCCGGCGGTACCGGATGCCAGCGAGAAGGCAAGAAACACGCCGCCGATAACGACGATGGGGATAAAATAGGAAACGCCGGTATTGAATGCATTGAGCAGCGTCTTGCCAGGATCGGCAAAGATAGACTGCTTGGACGCCGGTGTCGGGGCCTGCGGGGCAGCGGAGACGGCCTTCTTCTCTGCCTTGGCCTCGGCCTTGGGCGCGTCAACGGCGCCACCCGTCGCCTTGATGATCTCAATGGCCTGGTCGATGATCTTTACCGGATCGGCGATTACATCAGAGGTGCCGACCTTCAGGAACTTGCCCTCGGCCATCTTCTGCTCAAAACGGTCCTCGTTCTCGACACCCACGTCGACGGACTCCAGGACCAGGTCGGCGGAGTCCACGTCTTCCTGCGTGAGCTCATTCTCGATACCCAGGCCACCCTGAGCCTCGACCTTGCACTCGATGCCACGGGCGGCGCATTCATCCTGAATCGCCTTCTGGGCCATATACGTGTGGGCGATACCCACAGTACAGGCGGCAACGCCTACGATCTTCATTGCTTCCCTCTTTTCATAGAGTTGCGTGCGCAAGACACCGTTTGCAGAGGCCTCCGGAGCATCCCCTGCCGTTTGGACTTGCTGTCTTTTCGACAAGAACAATATAGGTGCTCGTTTTTCTTAATGCCAGCTTATTTCGGTAAACGCGCAGGTCAGAGCGTTGGTTATGCGATTTAGTTATGCGTTTAACCAAAAATGAATCCTGCGATTTTGCCCTCGATTTCAAAAGTCAAGAAGTATTTGATTTTCTCGGTAGACGGCAGATGCGCATGCCGGTCACAAATTTCGACCCCACCCGTATGCCGCATTTGTTGCATACTCATATGAAAGGAAAAAGCCGCTCACCGAAGCGTATCCTTCACCAAGACTCAAAGTCATCATGTTGGAAAATGCTCATCTGTCGGAAGGAGTCGCTGTGGCAAAACAGCGCGTTACGATCGCAGACGTCGCTCGAGAGGCGGGAACCTCGACGGCAAGCGTCTCGTATTACCTCAACGACAAACGAGAAAAGCTTAGCGAGAAGACGCAGAACAAAATCGCGCGCGTCATTAAGGAACTCGGATACGTTCCCAACGCCCAAGCGCAGACGCTCACCGGCAAGCAAACCCACGTCATTGCCATCATCATTTTGGATAACACCAACAAATGGGCGGGGCTCGTTCTCAATGGCATGGAGCAGGTCATGCTCCCCGCGGGCTACCAGACGGTCGTTTGCACGAGCAACTTTAACCCCGAGACCGAGCTCATGTACGTCGACAAGATGCTCTCGCTGGGCGTCGATGGCTTTATCATCCAGCCCACGGCAAACTTCAAAGCCGTGCATGACCGCATTAGACGCGCCGGCAAGCCGGTCGTCTTTTTCGATGCGGCCATCTATAGCCCAGGTACCAGCTGGATCAAAACCAACCTTTACGACGGCGTGTACAACGCCACACAGGCACTCCTCGACGCCGGCTACGAAGATTTCTTTTCCATTGCCGCCAACATGACCGAAATGCGCACCCGCATGGAGCGTTTTCAGGGGTATGCCGAGGCGCTGGCAGCGAACGGGCAGCTCTACAAAGCGATTCCCATCGATCACAACAAGCCGTCAATCAACGAGCTCACCGAATACTTTAAATTCAAGTTCAATCCCGCCAAGCGAACCCTTATCTTCGTGCAAAATCAGTGGGCACTTCCCCGTGTCTACAAGGCCCTCCAGCCAATGGCCCATCTGCTTCCGCAGCAAATCGGCCTTTTGGGACTCAACTGCGAAGACTGGACTAATCTCACCACACCGACCGTCTCCACCATCATCGAGCCCGTCGACCAAGAAGGTCGCGAAGCAGCCGAGATGCTGCTCGCCCTACTTGACGGAAGCAGCGAACCCGGCGAGCAGCGCATTCTCGAGTGCAAGCTCAACTGGCTCGACTCCACCTCGATCTAGACCGCGGGACAAATGAATCAGTAGCGTTTGTCTCAAATCTTAAGTATTTGTTCGACAGAACGGCCCTTGCCGGCTCCTGCTAGACTGGTAGATTCCCAACCGTCCATCCAGGAGCCTCAATGTCGCGCAAGTCCGCCTACAAGCAAGTCCTTTCCATCGGCACCGCCGTGGTGCTGGGGTTTGCGCTGTTTACGGGATCGCTCGACGGAGCTCCCAAGCTGCTGTCACCGCAAAGCGATGAACAGGCGGTAGCTCTGGCCGAGAAGCAAAACGAGAGTCCCAAGCGCACCGGCAACGAGGCAGACCTGGTCGCCCGGCTCGAATCGGGAACAGCCAGCTCCGAGGACTCCGGCGATGGCTCCGAATCCGCCGCACCCGACACCGGTGACGCCGCTTCCGAAGACAGCTCCACCACCCCCATCGACGAGGTCGAAAACCCCGACCTTAACCGCGCCCGCGGCGTATACCTCAGCAGCATTCCCGACTACGCCGGCAACCCCTACGTTGCCCTTCGTGCCGACAGCACGCACCCGCTCGGCACGCCGTCATTCACACTCGATGAATACGAGCGCGCTACAGAAGAGGGTTGCTTTAAGAAGTTCTCCAAGCTCGACAGCCTGGGCCGCACCCGCAAAGCGCTCGCCTGCGTGGGCCCCGAATCACTCGGTCAAGGCGAGCGCGGCGATATCTCGCGCATCCATCCTGCCGGTTGGCACCAGCAGCGCTACGACTTTATTCCGGGCCAGAGCCTCTACAACCGCTGCCACCTTATCGCCTGGTCGCTCTGCGGCGAAAACGCCAACCGCAAGAATCTCCTCACCGGCACGCGTTATCTCAACGAGACAGGCATGCTGCCGTTTGAGGAGCAGATTCTCGGCTACATCCGCGAGACGGGCAACCACGTGCTCTATCGCGTCACACCCATGTATAACGAAGAGGAACTTGTCTGCCGCGGCGTGCGCCTTGAGGCGCAATCGGTCGAGGACCACGGCAAGACCCTCTGCTTCCACGTGTACTGCTACAACCTGCAGCCGCACGTGCAGATCGACTACGCCACCGGCCGCAATCAGGCCTCGGAAGACTAGGCCGACCAAGCTGCCCCAAAACCTAAAATGATCCGTTTTCCTCCATCCCCCAGGGATCAAAAAGGGCCGCCCTGGATTGCCCAGAGCGGCCCTTGTATCGGCATGCATGTTGCAGACAAAGCCCCACGCTACTTGGCGCGACCCTCCTCATAGCGCTCGACCAGCTTGGCCTGAACGTCATAGGGAACCTGCTCGTAGCCAGCAGGCTTCATGGTAAAGTCGCCCGTGCCGCGCGTGATAGAGCGCAGGCGCGTCGAGTAATCCGTCAGCTCAGCGAGAGGTGCCTGGGCGATGACCACGGTGTCGCCGCGCTCATCGGTCTCCATGCCCGTCACGCGACCGCGCGATGCCGAGATGTCGCCCATCACGGCGCCGGCGTAGCTCTCGGGAATAGTCACCGTGATTTCCTCGATGGGCTCTAGCACCACCGGGTCGGCATCGGCACACGCCTTGCGCAGGCCGATGCGAGCCGCCGCGCGGAACGCCATCTCGTTGGAGTCGACGCTGTGATACGAGCCGTCATACACAGCCACGCGAATGCCCGTGAGCGGGTAGCCGGCAATGATGCCGTCCTTCATGGTCTCCTGGACGCCCTTGTCCACGGCGGGGATCAGCGAGCGCGGAATACGGCCGCCTACGACCTCGTCCACAAACTCATAGCCATCGCTCGTGCCGTCGGGCCCAATGAGTGGCTCAACGCGCAGCCAGCAGTCGCCATACTGACCGGCACCGCCAGTCTGCTTCTTGTGGCGGCCCTGGGCACTCGCCGTGCGGCGGATGGTCTCGCGATACGGAATGCGGATCGGCACGCTCTTGGCCACGACCTTGGTGCGATCCTCCAGACGGTTGAGCAGCACCGAAACCTGCGCCTCACCCACGGCGGAGATGATGGTCTGGCCGGTCTCCTCGTCGCGGTCGATGCTCATGGTCGGATCGGCCTTGCAGGCCTTCTCGATAAACGTGTAGAGCTTCTCTTCGTCGCCGCGGTTCTCGGCCTCGATGGCAATGCGGTACTGCGAGTTGGGAAACTTAAACGCCGCGGCCTCGACCTTACCGGTAATCGAGAGCGTGTCGCCCGTCTCGGCAGCCAGCTTGGGCGCCACGATGATGTCGCCGGCATAGGCGTGACCGACCTCGGTCATATCGCGGCCGCACATCACATACAGGTGAGCCAGACGGTCGCCCTTGCGGGTACGCGCGTTGATCAGCTCAAGACCCGGCTCAAGCGTACCCGTCAGCACCTTGATAAAGCTGATGCGACCCTGCTGCGGATCGGCCAACGTCTTAAACACAAACGCCACCGGACGGTCATCGTCGCTCGAGATTTTGAGCGAATCACCGTCGATGAGCGGCATCTCGCCGTAGTCGGTCGGCGCCGGGAAGTACGTCGCGATGTCGTCCATCAGCGAGTTGACGCCCTGCTCCTTAATGCAATCGCCCGCAAAGACCGGCACAAAGATGCGCTCGGCAATCGCCTTCGACAGCAAGCCCTCAAGCTCCTCCTGCGTCAGCGTCTCCTCGCCTTCCAGGTACTTCATCATCAGCTCATCGTCGGCCTCGGCCACCAGCTCGCACAGATGGTCATGGGCCTCCTCGGCCTGGGCACGATACTCCTCGGGAATCTCCGACTCAACGGCTTCGGTGCCGTTGCAATGGCGCGCCTTCATGCGCACCAGGTCGATGATGCCGTCAAAGTCCTCGCCCTCGCCCCAGGGAAGGGTCACGGCGCCCAGGCGCGTGCCAAAGCGCTCTTGCAGCAGGTCCATCGTGGTCGCAAAGCTGGCCTCGGAGCGCGACAGGCGGTTTACGAACACCGCACGCGCCAAGCGCAGGTCCTCGGCGGCATACCAGAGCTTAACCGTCGTAGGCTGCGGGCCGGCCTCGGCGTCGACCACAAACAGAGCCGTCTCGCAGACGCTCATCGCGGCAAAGGCGTCGCCGATAAAATCGGGGTAGCACGGGGCATCGAGCACATTGATGCGCGCGCCCTTCCAGTCGATCGGTGCAATGGTCGTCGAGATGGAAAACGCACGCTTAACCTCTTCGGGGTCATAGTCGAGCGTGGGCTTGGTGCCGTCGTGGCCGCCCAGGCGGGCGGTCTTGCCGGAAAGGTGGAGCATGGCCTCGGCGAGTGAAGTCTTGCCCACCCCGCCTTGGCCTACGAGCACCACGTTCCTTACGTTACCGGTCTTGGGAGCACCCATGATGACCTCCTTGCAGGGCCGCGCGCAATGCGCGACGCCAACGGGGAGAGTTCGCGGTCGGTGCCATCCCGGGAGCAGCATGGTCGGCAGCCGAGCCGACTCACCCTCCAAATGTCCTATGCCACCACCCTACCCTCACGGGCGACCGTCCATGCACACCTTTCGGCACACGTATGAATACAGGCGGCGAGAGGAAGAGACAAGCTTGTGAGGCGATTATTGAACCCAGTCGATGCAAACAAAAAGCCGCCACAGACCGTAAGACCTGCGGCGGCTTCGCCTCAATTAATAGTTGAGTAAATACCTGAGCCTACCCCTCGATACGGCTCAAGAACTCACGGGTACGTTGCTCACGCGGGTGATTGATAACCTGCTCGGCCGGACCCTCCTCGACAATGCGGCCTCCGTCCATAAAGACCACGCGATCGGCAACATCGCGCGCAAACTGCATCGCGTGGGTCACGATCACCATCGTCATATTCTGCGCGGCAAGGTCTTTAATGACACGCAGCACCTCGGCCGTTAGCTCGGGATCGAGCGCCGAGGTCGGCTCGTCAAAGAACAGGATCTCCGGGTCGAGCGCCAAGGCGCGGGCGATACTCACGCGCTGCTGCTGGCCGCCCGAAAGCTCACACGGCACCTTGTTCTCGTTGCCCACAAGCCCCATCTGAGCAATCAATTCATGCGCACGAGCTTCCGCCTGCTCGCGCGGGCGCTTAAGCACGCGGATCGGCGCGTCGATGATGTTTTTCATCACGGTATAGTGCGGGAACAGGTTGTAATTTTGGAACACCAGGCCGAATCGCGAGCGCGCCTGTTTGGGCACATCGCCCTTCGCATAGACCGCGCCCGAACCCGCATCCGTCGCAACGGCAAGGTCACCAAACGAGAGCGAGCCTCCGTCGAGTGTCTCGAGTAGCGTGGCACACCGCAGCAGCGTGGACTTGCCGCCACCCGAAGGCCCGATAATCGCCACGACCTCGCCACGCTTGACCTCGAGCGAGATATCCCTGAGCACCTCATTGCCGCCAAACGCCTTGCGCGCGTTTTCGATTTTCATCACTGAGTTAGTCATGATAATAGTCCAGCTTCTTTTCGGCGGCGCCCAGCAGCATCTCGACCACAAAGTTAAAGACCCAGTAGATCAACGCCGCAATCGCAAACGGCACCATGCTCACTTGCGAGGCGACCAGCGCCTTGGCCGTCGAGAACATCTCCCCCACGCCGATGGCAAACGCCAGCGACGTATCCTTGACCAGCGTGATGATCTCGTTGCCCATCGCCGGCAAAATGCGCTTGGCAACCTGCGGCATCACGATATACAGAAACGTCTGCATGCGCGAATAGCCCAGTACCTCGGCTGCCTCGTATTGACCGCGCGGAATGGACTGCAAGCCCGAGCGATAGATCTCGGCAAAGTAACCGGCGTAGTTGATGATGAACGCCACGACGCACGCCGTCCACTTGGAATCGGGCGTGAGCGAAATGCCAAACACGTAGTACGGGGCAAAGTAGATGGCAAACATCTGCAGCATGAGCGGCGTACCGCGCATGACCGAGATATAGATGCGCGCAATCCAGCGAAGCGGCGCGATTTTGCTCATGCGCATAAACGCCACGGGAATTCCCAGCGGAATCGACCCGAGCAGCGTCAGCACAAACAGCTGCAAACTGACCAAGAATCCCTGGCCAAGCATCTGCATCATGACTTGGATAGACATTACTTGAGCACCCAATTATCGAAAGATAGACCATAGCTTGCGTACTTGTCGCACAGGTCCTTGACCGTGCCGTCCTCGTAGAGCGCCTTGAGCGACTCGGTTACAGCGTCGGCCGACTTGGTGTCGCCCTTCTTAAAGCCGACGGCGTAGTGCTCGCTGGACAGCGGCTTGTCGAGCTGCGTATAGGCATCGGGCTTGGCGGCAAGCTGATACTGGGCAATCGAAAGGTCGCAGGCCACGGCATCGACCGCGCCGCTCTCGAGCTGCATAAAGGCCGTGTTGTACTCGCCGATCGTGTCGAGCGTGGCAAACGTCGCCGCCAGATCCTTCTGGTCACCCTCGAGCACATCCTGCGCAGCGGAATCGGTCTGGGTAATCACGGTCTTGCCAGCAAGATCGTCCCAGCCCTTGATACCCGCGTCCTTCTTGACCACGAGCACCTGCTCGTTGAGCATGTACGGCTCGGAGAACGTGTAGTCGTCCTCGCGGCCCTCCATGGTAAAGCCGTTCCAGATGCAGTTGATGGCGCCCGAGTTAAGCAGCGTATCCTTGGCGTCCCAGTCGATGGCCTCGTATTTGACCTCCCAGCCCTGCTTATCGGCAACAGCCTTGGCCAGATCGAGATCAAAGCCGGTGTACTCGCCATCGTCGCCCACAAAGCCGTACGGAGGATAGGACTTATCAAAGCCCACCACGAGCTTCTTGGACTCCGCAGCGCCCTTCACATCCTTGGCTGCGGCAGAACCGGCAGCAGAGCCTTTATCGGCACCGCCGCCACAACCAACCAGGCCAAGGCCTAGAACCGTGGCGAGCGAGCCGGCTAGACCAACAAACTGACGACGAGACATATCGGTGTTCATGGTATTCCCCCTTGATGGCACTTTAGTTGGGTAAAGTGAGTCATGTAACGTTCAGAATCATACACTCTACCTTGATAAAGTACAAGGGATGGTTTGCCCGGCGTGGGCGGGGAGCGGCGCGTAATTAAGTTTCCTGCTCTACAGTCCTGCGCAAGACGGAAAGCACATTAAGTGCTTTCCTTTGCGTGCGGAACTCGCGATAAACTTAATTACGCGCCGCTCCCCGCCCACGCCGGGCAAACATCGTTGGACTTATCACTGACACGAAATGGACGCTTGCATATCGTCCGCTAGCTTGGCACGGTACAATGCTTTCAGATTTCAATTTGTAAATTAGTGGGGTTAATTCATGGCAGAATCTCGTGCGGAGCGTAAGGCTCGTCGTGCTTTGATCGAGGCGGCTGAGGGGTCGAAGGAGGAGAAATCTTCTACGAAATCCAAGTCTTCTAAAGCTGCAAAAAGCAAACCGACCAAGAGCAGAGCTAAGACCAAGCGTTCTGACTCTCGTCGAGGCGGGGATAAAGCGCCTCAGACTCGTTCCAAGCGCTCGCATAAAAATCCGGCTTCGTCTGCGCGTAAGGCTGTGGACCCCAAGTCTCCTTGTTCCATCATGAAAGCTTGCGGTGGGTGTACGGCGCTCAATCGTCCTTATAAGAAGCAGCTCGCCGCCAAGCAGGCTGCTATGGAGGGGCTTTTTGCTTCGCTTTGTGAGCGTGAAGGCATTGCTGTAGATCCTATTCGCGGTATGGGAGTCACCCTGGGCGACCCGGGCAAATATCCTGCGCCGCGCGGTTTTCGCCATAAGGCTGCCACTCCCTTTGCTCCCGGTAAGGAGGGCGCTGTCCGTTGCGGTTTCTTTGAGCGCGGCACGCACAAGATCGTTGCCGTACCCGAATGCCCCGTCGAGGCGTCGGGCGCCCGACAGATTCTCAACGGCATCGCACGCGAAGCTGAGCGGTTGCATATTCCCGCCTTTAACGAGGACAAGCATCTTGGTTTGCTTCGCTATGCCGTCATCCGCTGCGGTTGGCGTACCGACCAGGTCATGGTTACGCTCGTGACCGCCCAGCGTGACTTACCGCATGCACAGGAGTTCTTTGAGGCCGTCGCGGCGCTCGATCCGCATATCGTCACCGTTGCCCAAAATATCAATGGACGTCCCGGTAACGCCATCTTGGGTGAGGAGACTCGTATCGTCTATGGCGCCGAATGCATGCGCGACCAGCTGCTCGGCTGCGAATTCGACATCTCCCCCACCGCGTTTTATCAGACCAACCCGCAACAGACCGAGCTGCTCTATCAGCTCGCTATCGACGGCATGGATTTGCACCAGGGCGATGTGCTCATGGATGCCTACTGTGGCAGCGGTACCATCGGTCTTTGCGCAGCTAAAGATGCCCAGAACAAGGGTATCGGCATTATGCTGCTCGGCGTGGAGCGCAACCCGGCGGGCATTGCCGACGCACGCCGCAATGCCGAGCTCAACGGCCTCACCCGCAGCGCTTGGTTTATGGTCGACGACGCCACCGAGTACATCCTGGATGCCGCCGATAACAACGAGCGGGTCGATGTCCTTTCCATCGATCCGCCGCGCGCCGGCTCCACGCCCGAGTTCCTCGAAGCCGCCTGCGCGCTTAAGCCGCGCCGCATCACCTATATCAGCTGCAACCCCGTAACTCAAGAGCGCGACCTGCATCAGCTCCTCGACGGAGGCTATTGCCTGCTCAAGATCACGCCCGTCGACATGTTCCCTCACACCGACCACACCGAAACCGTAGCGGTCCTCGAACGCCGCTAACCGACCTCAGTAGATTTTTGGGACAAGAAAGGGGGCGACCCGCCTGGGCCGCCCCCTTCGCTTGGTTTATAAACTCCGCTACATCCCATTGCGCAGATCGCACACGCCGGCTGCCGCCATCTCGCGCAGCAGCGTCTCGCGGTCGCGCGTCACGATCAAATCCAGCGGGAAGTGAATCTCGTCGAGCATCTTGCGCGCGTGATCGAGCTTGCCAATGGCCATGCCAATGTGGGCATCGGTTGACACGCCAATGCCCACGCCCAGCTCGGCGCAGCGCTCGGCGATCTTGCGGCATACGGCCCAATGCTCAGTGTCGACACCGTGTTCAAGACTATGGTTGTTGATCTCGATAATCTTGTGCTTGGCCTTAGCTGCCAACAGCACCTCGTCGATATCGAACGGCACGCCCGAACGCCCCGTGTGACCCAGCATGAACACCTTGGGGTGCTCCAGGGCATTGATATACATCTCGGTCGTCTGGGCCAGCGTCGCGCCCTCAGCAATCTGCGGATTATGCACGCTCGCAACCAAATAATCCAAATTTCGCGTAACCAAATCGAACAGCGAATGCTGACGGCTGTACGAATCGCCGGCAATATCGAGCGTGACAGGAGTGTCCTCGCCAAACAGGCTTCCGTCCAGCGAAACGATATCGGCCTCGGCACCACGCAGCACCAGTACGCCGCTCCAAATGCGCGGCCAGATATCCTGGTTGATAAAGAATTGGTAACTGCGCAGGTCATTGGGGCAAGCCGTAACCATAGAGCTCAGATGGTCGGCAGATCCGAGCACCTGCAGGCCACGCTCTGCCGCCCAGTACACATTCTCCTCAATGGTCGAATATGCATGCGCAGAGAATATCGTATGGGTATGAATGTCACAAGAAAGCAGGTAGGGCATCAGGTCTCCTTATCTGGCACGGCCGTCGCTTATATTCATTGTACGCATAGCCTTCGATAGTCGTAAAATCACTCCATCCCAAAGACACAACGTCCATGACAACGGGGTCTGGCTTAACACCAAACCCCGTTTCACGTAAAACATTGTAGGCAGAGCGCTTTACTTTTAACGATACTCGTCCGCCAACTGTTTCCAAGCGGGTAGCGAATTGATAATCGTTTCGTAACTCACGCAATAGCCCAGGCGGAACCAACCCGGCATACCAAAGCTGTCCGAGGGAACCGCAAGCAACTCATACTTCTTTGCACGCTCGTAAAACGCATTCGCATCGGGTTCCAGCGCCTTCACCCACAGGTAGAATGCACCATCCGGCTCAACATAGGTGTAGCCGTACTCCGCTAGTGCGTCGGTAAGCGCGGTGCGGTTGCGCGCATAGGCCTCGACATCGCTCGGCTCATCGATGCAATCGATGATTACGCGCTGGAAGAGTGCCGGTGCGCATACAAAACCTAGCGTACGGGCAGCACCCGCAACAGCCGGCATCAGACGCGCAGCCTGCGGATTGGTGTTGGGAACCAAGATCCATCCCACGCGCTCGCCCGGCAGCGAAAGCGACTTAGAATACGAGTAGCACACCACGGTGTTCTCGTAGATCGAGGGCACCCAAGGCACCTCGGCACCGTACACGATCTCGCGGTACGGCTCATCCGAGATGAGCATAATCGGATTCTCGGGATCGCGCTGAGCGTTGGCCTCGCGCAGAACATTGGCCAGTCGCGTCAGCGTGTCGCGTGTATATACGGCACCAGTCGGATTGTTGGGCGAGTCGATGATAACGGCAGTCGTCTTATCGGTAATCGCCTTGAGCACGTTGTCCACGCTCAGCTGGAACGTATCTTCATCGGCGAGCGCCTCAACACACGTACAGCCGGCCTTCTCAATCCAAACGCGATACTCCGGAAAGTACGGGGCGATAACAATAACCTCGTCGCCCGGGTTCGTAACGGCGTTGAGCGTGCAGGTGAGCGAAGCCGCCGCGCCCACGGTCATAAAGACATCCTTGCCCTCATAGCTCGTACCGAAGCGACGGTTGAGCGATTCGGCGACGGCTGCTCGACATTGCGGCAGGCCCGGAGCGGGGGTGTAGCCGTGCAGCTGGTCACTCGGCAGCTCCAGGGCCTTCTTAATGGACTCCGCCACGGCATCGGGCGCCGGAACGCTCGGATTGCCCAGCGAAAAATCGAATACGTTTTCCGCACCGATCTGCGCCTTGCGCTCAAGGCCATAGCTAAAAATCTCGCGGATGATGGAGCTTTCCGCACCGCGAGCATACATAGTTTCGTTGATCATCTGTTCCCCTTTCGCATAGGCGCTATTGTACGCTTTAGCCGAGCAAAGTGCCGCAGCAATGTTGATTGGGGACAGACTTAAATGCGTGAAAACGCTCATTTAAGTCTGTCCCCAATCAACAGACGGCCCCATATCGCTCAAAAGAAAAAGCCTCCGCAGGTTTCCCCGCGGAGGCTTTCGCCACAAAGACTATTTGTCGGTGTCGGCATCGGCATCGGCATCGACGACGGCATGGTCATCGTCAGCATCATCGGATGCGGCTTCGGCATCCTCCTGCATGGCCGCCTGCGCAAAGGCCGCGGCATCAGCCGCCAGCTCCTCCTCGCTCATACGAGGCGCGCGCTTCTTGGTCGGCATGCCGGCCGCCTTGGCATTGCGCTCCTCCTTGGCCGCCAGGATATCGCCCTCGCGCTCAAGGTAGGCATTCCACTCGTTGTCGAGCAGGGCGTTCACGGCGTCGCCTTCGACGGTCTCGCGCTCAAGCAGCACCTTCGCCATCAGATCGAGCTGATCGCGACGGGCATCCAAAATCTCGACCGCACGACGATGGGCCTCGCGCATGATGCGCTGAACCTCGATATCGATGCGGCGTGCCGTCTCCTCGGAGTAATCCTGGTGATCGGCGTAATCGCGACCAAGGAACACCTGATGCTGCGCCTCGCCAAACACTTGCGTGCCCAGCTCCTCGCTCATGCCCAGACGCGTAACCATTTCGCGCGCCATCTTGGTCGCACGCTCCAGGTCGTTGCTCGCGCCCGACGTGATGTCATCGCACATGAGCTCCTCGGCAACGCGACCGCCCAAGAACACGGCAAGCTCGTCGAGCATCTCGTTCTTGGTCTTGAGGAAGTGGTCCTCCTGCGGAAGCTGCAGCGTGTAGCCCAGCGCCTGGCCACGGCTGACGATCGAGATCTTGTGAACCGGATCGGAGTGCTCCAGGATGTGGCCCACCAGGGCGTGACCGCTCTCGTGGTAGGCAATCGTGGTGCGCTCGGCCTCGGTCATCACGCGACCCTTGCGCTGTGGTCCGGCAATCACGCGCTCCATCGATTCCTCGACCTCGTCCATCGAGATCACGGAACGATGACGGCGAGCGGCCAGCAGCGCAGACTCGTTGAGCAGGTTCGCCAAATCGGCACCAGTAAAGCCAACGGTCATCTGGGCGAGCTTCTCAAACTTAACGTCCTCGTCCATCGGCTTGTTCTCGGCATGCACGCGCAAGATCTGCTCGCGGCCCTTCACATCCGGACGGTCGACCGTAACCTGGCGGTCAAAACGGCCGGGACGCAGCAATGCCGGATCCAGGATGTCAGGACGGTTGGTGGCGGCGATCAGGATGACCGACTCGCTTTCCTCAAAGCCGTCCATCTCGACCAGCAGCTGGTTGAGCGTCTGCTCGCGCTCGTCGTGACCGCCGCCCAAGCCAGCTCCGCGCTGACGTCCCACGGCGTCGATCTCATCGATGAAGATGATCGACGGGGCCTGGGACTTGGCCTCCTTAAAGAGGTCACGCACACGGCTGGCGCCGACACCTACGAACATCTCGACAAAGTCGGAACCCGAGATGCTAAAGAACGGCACGCCCGCCTCGCCGGCAACGGCCTTGGCCAGCAGCGTTTTACCGGTGCCCGGAGGGCCCACCAGCAACACGCCACGCGGGATCTTGGCGCCCAGCTTGCGATAGCGATCCGGATCGCTCAAAAAGTCACGGATCTCCTCGAGCTCCTCGACTGCCTCGTCCACTCCGGCAACGTCTTCAAACTTGACCTTGGGGCGTGTGGCCTCGTTGGTCTTGGCGTTGGTCTTGCCAAACTGCATGTTCCTGTTGTTGGCGCCCATCATCTGGCGCATAAAGTAGAACATGATGGCGATAAGGGCGATCGTCGGAAGCACACTCATCGCCAAGTCGCCCCAAAAATCGGGATCGTTGGTGTTGACGATGTACTTGGTATCGGGGTGCTCCGCCATGAGCTCGGCAAGCGAATCGGAGCCGACATAGGTCGAAGAGAAGCTCTTGAGCTCGCTCGTATCGCCCTTGTCCTTTTTTGTCTTCCAGTAATGACCCGTCACGCTTCCGTCTTGAACCGTATAGGTCAGATCTTCGACGCGATCCTGCTTGATGGCGCTGACCATCTCGCTCGTCGCGAGCTTAACGGTATTGCTGGAGCTGGCAAAGCCGGAACCCATATTAAAGAAGGCATAGCCCAGAAGCGCGCTAGCCAAAAGAAAATACAGCCAGCCCGTACGCGTGGGCTTCTTGCCTCCGGGCATCCCCGGGATCTTTGGGTCCCGGGGAGTCTGGGAATTGTTGTCGTTACGGTCGTCGGGCATCTTACGAATAAACCTCCGGTTTCAAAATGCCCAGATACGGAAGGTTGCGATAGCGCTCGGCATAGTCGAGGCCGTAGCCCACCACAAAGGCATCGGGGCAATGGGTTCCAACATACTTGGGCGTGATGGCCGAGACGCGGTCCTCAACGTCCTTCCACAGGAAGGCGGCGACCTCCAGAGAAGCGGGCTTGCGGCTCTCGAGGTTCTTCATCAGATACTTGAGCGTCAGGCCCGAGTCCAGAATGTCCTCGACGATCAGCACGTCGCGACCGCGGATGTCGATATCCAGGTCCTTAATGATACGCACGATACCCGAAGACTTCACACCGTCGCCGTAGCTCGAAACAGCCATGAAATCGATGTTGGTCGGCAGCTCGATCTTACGCATCAGGTCGCCCATAAAGACCACGGCGCCGCGCAGGACCGCAATCAGCACCAGATCCTTACCCGCGTAGTCGCGCGTAATCTCCTCGCCCAGGCGAGAGACGATACCGTCGATATCCTCCTGCGTGAACAGAACCTTCTCGATATCCGGATGTTGAGAAGTCATGACAACCCTTTCTTGTGCTTATCGCCCACACACCGCCGTATGGACGCGAACTACACATTCTAGCAGCGCACGGGGTAAATTTACCAGCCCGTGCGCCATCAGCGCGGGAATACCGTCAACGTCGCACAGAATAGCAGGCGTGGGACGCTATTCCGCATCGACCACGCGGAGCAGATATGCCACGCGCGTTGCGGCCGTGCACTTAAAACGCTCGTCCGCGCGAACTCCGGCGACCCACACCACGGCACCCCCCGGCGCCGTCCTCACCATGGGCACGCCGGCGCGCTCGGAAACGGGAATGCGAGCCTCACCTAGCAAATCGGATACTTTCTTGCTTCGGCCACTCATCCCTAACGGGCACATCACGTCTCCCGGCGCGGGACCGTCCACCCACAGGCGCGCCAATCGCGCCTCGGCAGGGATCTCGCCACGCGAGCCCGACAGGATCCGCTCACTATCGCTGTCGGCAAAACCCAGGGCAGCCGCGTCTACCAAAGCTGTCACTTCCCCGGCAGCCGCAAGCTCACGGGCGCGGCGCACGATATCGCATCCCGGCTCAACAGCCATCGGTTCTGTGACCAGCATACGTCCCCCGCCCAACGGCAAACGACCGGGTACGGTAACCCAGTCCGCGACCAGGCCCTCGCGAGCCGCCGGCGCCTTAAACGCCAGCATGCCAAACTCAATGCGTGCGTCAATCCCCGCCGGAAGCGTGACCGAGCCGGTGCCCTCGGCAACGCAGGAAAGGACTCGCTCCACATGTCGCATCTCGGGACGAGCGTCCGGATCGATGCGCTTAATCGCCAGTCGCACGATGCGCCGCGCGATTACCACCTCGGCCGCAGCCAGGCGCCTGGCATCGAGCACCAGCGCACCCGCTGCCTCTTTGCGCAAACAGCTTCGAAACGCCTGTGCCGAAAGCTGAGACAAAAACGCGTCCTCATCGCCTAAGATCTCGCAGGCGGCGCCAATCGTCTTGCAGACGCTCGCGTTGCGCTGCGCCACCACTGGCATTACTCGATGGCGCACGTAGTTTCGCAGATACGAGATATCCTCATTGCTCTCGTCTTCACGCCACGGCTGACCATGTACCTGTAGATAGCCCACGAGCTCGCCATGAGTTAGGTCGAGCAAGGGACGCACCACGATATTCCTCCGGCGAGGAATGCTCGATAGACCAGCGGGCCCCGAACCCTTAATCGCGTTCATCAAAAACGTTTCCGCGCGATCCGAAGACGTGTGCGCGGTGCAGATACGAGCCGCCGTTCGCGGTGCCCCCGTCTGGGCGCAGAGCTCGCGAACATACCTCCGCGCCGCGGCATAGCGCACCTCGCGGGCCGCGGCCTCAATATTGCCCGATTCATCATCAAAATAGGCATGCTCGACACACAGCGGTAGACCATATTGCGCGCAGAGCTCACGCACGAAGGCCTCGTCGCCATCGGATGCCTCTCCGCGCAGATGATGGTTCACATGCAACACGTGCAGTCGCTCGCGCGCGATGGGGGCAACACCGCGTCCGTCTTGGATATCCAGCTTTGATGTGCACGCCATAAGAAGCAGTGCCGTCGAGTCCGCGCCGCCTGATACCATGAGCACGACAGGAGCAGCCTGCTGTCTCGTCCGGGTCTCATCGACTGCCCCAGGCACGGCATGGTGTCCATAATGCTGAGATACCGTAGGCATTTGCTTCCTCCTCTATTCGTCCGCACCCATTGTATCCTTTGGAATCTTATGTCTCGTCTGCACCTTCATATCCTCGGCAGTGGCTCTAAAGGCAACTGCGCACTCATCGAGGGCCCGCAGGGGCTCATTATGGTCGATGACGGACTGTCTCGCCGCGAGACATTAAAGCGCATGGCAGAACTGGGGCTCTCGACAGACAACGTCTCGGCTCTTCTCATTACTCATGAGCATAGCGATCACATCAAGGGTCTCGATGTCTGGTGCAAGCACTGGCACGGTCCCCTCTTTGCCAGCAGGGGCACACTTTCGAGCAAAGAAAATCTTTCGCATCTGCCTGTCGAGGAATTCGACCCCGGTGACACCCTATCCATTGCCGGCATCCACGTGCAAACCTACTCAACATCACACGATGTCATAAATCCAATCGGCTTTCGATTCGACGCCCTCGATGATTCCATCGGCTTTGCTACCGACACCGGAGAGCTATCGAGCCAAGCCATGAACACCCTCAAAGATTGTCGAGTCCTCGCGCTCGAAAGCAACCACGATGTGACCATGCTGCGCGAGGGAGAATATCCCCGCTTTCTTCAGGAGCGCATCCTGTCTGCAAGGGGACACCTCTCCAACGGCCAAGCCGCCGAAGCCGCGCGCGAACTTGTTACCGATCGCACCGAACAGCTCATTGCCATGCATATCAGCCAAGACAACAATCGTCCGAGCCTTACCGTCAAAAGCTATGCCAAAGCTCTAGCCGCAACCCTGGATGACGAGCTCGGCAGCTCCGCCACCCTTCTCCAAGGATCGCGAAAACTCTCGATACGCCCCGCAAGCCAGTATCGGCCAGCAACCATTCAATAGACTGTCCTAAACAGCAAAAGGGGCCGGGAATCGCTTCCCAGCCCCTTTTGTTGTCTTTTAATAGCGAAGAACACCAACGAAGTTATTCGATGGAGATCTTCGTAACGTTCTTCTTCTCGACGATCTTGGGAACCGTAACGGTCAGGATGCCGTCAGCGTACTTAGCCGAGAGGCCCTCGCTCGAAGCGTCCTTAAGATACACGCCACGCGTCGCGCTGTACGAGCTGAACTCCTTCTGCAGGAAGTTCTTGCCCTCGTTCTCCTCGTCTTCCTCGACATTCACGCTAATGGACAGACGGCCCTCGTTAAGCTCGACATCGATATCGTCCTTGGCGACGCCGGTCAGATAAGCCTTGACCTCATAGCCATCGCCCTTATCCTCAACGTCAACGGGGAACGCCTTAGAGGCAATCGAGCTGTTCGCTAGGTCGCTCATATCATCAAACAGATCGAACAGCGAGCTTGCAGAGGGACGAACGCCAAAAACCGAACGATAAGGAACCATGCTTGCCATGTTTACCACTCCTTTATAGGACTGCCGAGTCATCTTCCAGGTGACTGGGACTTCTTTTGACGCTCTTATATATGCCCACCCAGTGCTCATATATACATCGACTATAAAGTTTTTTGAGTCCAGTACTATAAGCATATCTAAGTGCGTATGACTCAGGTTTTAGGAAGGTTAAGGTTCTTTGAACTAGAGCTTAAATACCGAGTATGTCCCCAGCTATAAATAACAAGGGGCTTACAATGAGCGCGTACACGTTGTTGGTAACGAGCTAAAGGGCATCATGGACGACCAAAACCAGAACAATATGTTTATGCCGACGCAGGGGGAAGATACTTCCACGCAGCCGCCACGGTTCCATCGCCCCCACATCTCGCAAGAGCCCATTAATGATCCGGAGCCCGAGTATGTGACGAGAAATCGATATCAAACGCTCGAGGATGCCCAAACGGGACGTAAACATATGGGCGTCGCCTCGGGAGACCCCGTATATCTGAAAGACGCACCATTATCTAAAAACAGCGCAGCTAGTGATGAGCCGATGAAAGCATCCGCCACTCATCAACAAAGAGGTCCTCGACCAAAGCAAACCTTGACGAATTCGGCTCGCTATCTCGAAACGCCAAAACAGGGAAAATCAATCTTCGTTTCGTCAAGTAAACGACGCAAGCAGCATCGACTGACAATCCTGCTTTTGATCATTGTGGCCATAGCAGTTGCCCTTGTTATTCGATTTATCTTCTTTAAATAAAGGCTCAATACCAAAAACGATAAGATCGTCTGGTGTAATTGAGTCATTTACGCCCCGTAAACGCAAAAAAGGGGGAGGCCGCGAGGCCTCCCCCTTCTCAGTTCAAGCGTACGGCTCGG
>CATYUU010000014.1:0-42901 GCA_958413455.1 uncultured Collinsella sp.
AACAGGCCGCAGGCCTGTTTGCTTAACGCTTCGCGCGCTCACGCGAGTCCGGCACGAAAAAGGGGGCCGCAACCCCCTTGAACGTTCACTTGCATGTATGGTGCCCGAGGCGAGACTCGAACTCGCACGTTGTTGCCAACGGTGGATTTTGAGTCCACTGCGTCTGCCAATTCCGCCACTCGGGCACGTAATGCGTGAGTTAGTTTATCACAGCTTTCTGTTGATTAGTCCGAAAATGGAACTTCGAGCATTTCGATGAGTTCGACCGTGCGGAGCATCTCGCGCTGACGGCATCCGCGACCGTCGACCGAAGCCTCACCCATCTGGTTATCGTAAGGGTCCTCGCGCATGCCGTCGAAAGAGGGGTCAAACTCTGCCTGGAATCGATTGTTGGCCACCATACGCCACGGGTCGAGATTGCCAAAGTAGTGACGGCGGCGCCACTCCTCCCCCATCCTGCGAGCAGAAGATCCAAATGACACGTCGGCGTTGAGCCAACCGGTCTGCGGCGTATAGAACTCTGCCCAGTCGTGCGACCCCACCGAATCGGGCGCAACATACAGGCCGCTCTGCCAACGAGCGGGCACATCGGCAATACGGCACATGGTGATAAACGTAAGCGCCATAACACCGCAATCACCGCGAAGCGAATGCGCACAGTCATCGGCAATAGATCCCAAAAGCAAGTACGGCGGCTGATAGCGATAGTCGATATACTGCGTCAGGTAATCATAGATAGCACGGGCGCGATCGAGCGGATCCTCGAGTCCGCCAACAACGCTGGCCGTCAGCTGCTGCAGATACGGCGTAAATGCAATGTGCGGACGGTCCTCGGAAATATCCTCGGGCAGAGGCGCGTCCATACGCGGATGAACCGGAAGTGTGCCACCGTAGACATCACAATAAGCAGCATCGATGTGATAACGATAAGTCACCGAGAATGAGCGCTCACTCGAAGAAGACCACGAGGCGGTACGCGCCGAAGCGTTCGCGGGAGCAACAGCACCCTCCGGCGTCATGTCGAGAATCTCGACCTGAGACTGTTGGCGGCAGGTGGCGGCTACGGGAAGCCAAGCGCGAACGGTCTCCCCCTCTAGAGCGCCGGAGACAGACAAGGACGCCTTAAGCGTAATAACGCGAGTCAATCCGTTTTGTGACTCCATCTCCTTGAGCATCTCGTTGCGCAGTGCAATTCCATCCGTAGGATCGGGACGCATGCCGGGAACCTCTTTGGGATATACGCGAAGCGAATCGAGGAAGTTGTCGAGAACGAACAGCTCGCCATCGATAAAGCGCCAGTCAATACGCTTACGGTCAATCAGATCGTCAAACTGCTCCTCGGTAAACTCAGGCCATTCCTCGCGAATCATCGCAATAGCTCGATCGCGCGACACCGAAAAATGAAGCGGCGTCTCGAGCATGCGATACCGCTCGGCACGAACGCAGGCCGCCAGGGAAGGCTCAGGATTCTGCTCCAAAAGGCGATCGCAGGCGGCAACAGCCTGCGTCAAATACCCGGCATCCTTAAGACGAAGAATCTCAGGCGGTAGTCCAATATCGAGATGGCGAAAGTCATCGCAGCAAACATCAACAGAGCAACCAACAGGACCCTCGTCAATAACCTTCCCATCCGAAGGCAGCACATTAATAACAGCCATACCAAAACTCCAAGTCACTAGAACGCTTGAAGTCCATTGTAGCGAGATAAAAAGAAAGCCCCAACAAGGGAGCCATCAACACCGCCGAACGGTAGTCAAAAAAAATGAATTCAGCCCAGTAACCCTGCGGCGTTAAACGAAGGAAGCCCCGTCCCCCGGAACTGTTTCCTTGGCGCGACTTCTGGCGAAGCCAGGTGAGCGCAAAGGAAACAGTGTAGGGAGACGGGGCTTCCGGCGGGAAGTTTAGCGACGCTTACGCCTTGTTGACGGAGCCAAACTCCTCCATGAGCTCCTTGGTGCGGGCAACGATGTTGTCGCGACCAGGCTTGAGGAGCTTGCGGGGGTCAAAGCCCTTGCCCTGCTGATCCTTGCCAGCCTCGATGTACTCGCGAACGCCCTTGGCGAAGACGAGCTGCAGGTCGGTGTTGACGTTGATCTTGGAGATACCCAGGGAGATGGCCTTCTTGATCTGATCCTCGGGGATGCCGGTGCCACCGTGCAGGACGAGGGGCAGGTCGCCGGTCTGAGCCTTGATCTCGCCCAGGCGCTCGAAGGAAAGGCCAGCCCAGTCGGCAGGGTACACGCCGTGGATGTTGCCGATACCGCAAGCGAGGAAGTCAACGCCCAGGTCAGCAATCTGCTTGCACTCAGCAGGATCAGCGAGCTCGCCGCTGGAGGTCACGCCGTCCTCGGTGCCGCCGATGCCGCCGACCTCGGCCTCGATGGACATGCCCTTGGAGTGGGCAAGCTCAACGAGCTCCTTGGTGCGGTCGAGGTTAAGCTGGAAGGTCTCCTCGTGAGAGCCGTCATACATGATGGACGTGAAGCCGGCCTCGATGCACTTGAAGCAGTCCTCGTAAGAACCGTGATCGAGGTGAAGGGCGACGGGAACGGTAACACCCGTGGCCTCGACGGCAGCCTTGACCATGTCGGCGCAGACCTTGAAACCGCCCATCCACTTAGCGGCACCAGCGGTGCACTGAAGGATCAGCGGAGACTTGGCCTCCTCGGCGGCCTGGAGAATAGCCAGGGTCCACTCGAGGTTGTTGGTGTTGAAGGCACCGAGACCGTACTTGCCGGCCTCGGCCTTCTTGAGCATGTCTGCTGCGTTGACGAGCATAAAAGAAACCTCCTGTAAGGTTGCTCCGATAACGCCTGTGATTTTACCACGGCGCACCCGAGCATAAACGTTCGTTTGTTCACGAATATCGTCCAAACAGACTTTTTTGACCGTTTGCCCTACGAAATTGACCCGTTGGGGAAAAATAGCTTGACGTTTGGACGCTTCTCGTGCTTCAAAAAGCCGACTATTAAGCTACACCTGCATGAAAGGGTTCTGCATGAGCTCGCGTGCCATGGTGGTCGAATCGCCATGGCCGGTTAGGCAAACGGTATCGGGCGGGAGAAGCCGGGCGAGCTTGGAGAGCGAGCGCAGAATCGCCGCCTCGTCTCCTCCAGAAAGATCGGTGCGGCCGTGCCCACCCGGAAACAGGGTGTCGCCCACAAAGGCAATGTTCCCCTGCTCGGTGGCGGCAAACAAGACGATTCCGCCCGGCGTATGCCCTGGTGCCTCGATCACCTGCAGGCAGATATCGCCCACCTCGAGAGTATCGCCCTCGGCGAGCAGGCGCGTCGGCTCCCCAGGGTCGGGCGTCTCAATGCCCCACATAGCTCGCTGTTCCTCGATGTTCGCATGCGGCACCGCCACATCCTTAGCACACAGCTCATACTGACAACCCTCGCCAACGGTGGTTCGCACGCCGGCAACACCACCAACATGATCGGCATGGCCATGAGTGCATACGGCGCCAAGCATGCGTACGCCGGGATGCTTGGCTCGAATATGCTCCACCAGGCGCTCGCCTTCCCATGCGGGGTCGACAATCACGCACTCATTGTCCGAAATAACAGCATAGCTATTGGTCTGAATGGGACCGTTTACGAGTGTCTCGATCTCGACCGTTCCCTTGGGAGTTACATCCAAGGACACAGCACTCATGTCCCTCTCCTCTCTATAGAACTCGAGACATCAAACGATGCCTCGAGTGTAGCGAATATCGATAATGTGGCACGTTCGTCGCGACTAAACGCGGCGCTTAAGTTGGGCTCCACCCTCGCCGGGCATCAGGCGGCGCGCGTCGTAGACCGAGTCAACGCTGCTGATAGAGGCCAGCAGCGGATCCAGGCCACTCGCGTCCGAGATCTCGACCATAAAGCGCAGGGTTGCAATACCCTCGCGGTTGGTCGAGGTGGCGGCAGAAAGGATATTGCCGCCCGCATCGCCAATGGCAATGGTAACATCCTTGAGCAGACCCATGCGGTCCAGGCACTCGACCACGATCTCGACCTGGAAGAGGGTGTCGGCAGCGCCGTCCCACTCCACTTCGATCATGCGCTCGGGATGCTCCATAAGACCCTTGACGTTGGGGCAGTTGGCGCGATGCACCGAAACGCCGCGGCCGCGCGTGATGAAGCCGACGATATCGTCGCCCGTCACCGGATTGCAGCAATGCGCCAGACGGACCAGCAGTCCGCTGTTGCTCTCGCCCTTGACGATAATGCCGTTGCTGGCGCTCTTGCCGCGCTTTTGCGGCTTGCGGTTGGAGCCGCGGGCAGGCTGCTTGACAACCTCGGCGATAGCCTCGGCCTTGGTGACCTGTTCCTCGGGCTTGGGGTCCAAGATTTGCTCGACCTTATTGCCCACAGCGCGCGGGGCAACCTTGCCGGCGCCGACGGCGGCAAACAGGTCCTCGAGCTGCTTGTAGTTAAACTGCTCCGCCACGGCGTTGAGCGCACGCGTGGATCGCGGCGTAGAGATGCCATACCCGCGCTTGCGCAGGTCCTTGGCCAGTATATCGCGGCCGGCAGCGGCGTCATCGTCTTTGGTCGCGGCGGCGAAGTAACGGCGAATCTTTGACTTGGCCGAAGGTGTCTTGACGATCTTGAGCCAATCACGCGACGGCTTGGAACTCTTGTTAGTCAGGATCTCGACACGGTCGCCCGTCTTGATCTCGTGCGTGAGCGGGGCCACCGCACCGTTGATCTTAGCGCCGACGCAGTGGTTGCCCACCTCGGTGTGAACGGCGTAGGCAAAGTCGAGCGGCGTGGAGCCGGCACGAAGCGCCATGACCTCGCCCTTGGGTGTAAAGACGAAGATCTCCTGGTCGAACAGATCGACCTTCAGCGAGTGCAGGTATTCCTTGGCGTCCGTAATCTCGTCAGAAGCCGCCCAATCGAGCGAATGTTTGAGCCAGTTAATCTGGTCGTCCAGACGCTGGGCGTCATTGGTCTTGGAAGCAGACGATCCGCCCGACTTCTTATAGAGCCAGTGGGCGGCAATGCCGTACTCGGCCTGCTCATGCATCTCATAGGTTCGAATCTGAATCTCGAGCGGGCGGGCCGTGGGGCCGATAACCGTCGTATGGAGCGACTGGTAGTTATTGACCTTGGGCATGGCGATATAGTCTTTAAAGCGACCGGGCATGGGGTGCCACAACGTATGCACCGCGCCGAGCGTGGAGTAGCAATCGCGCACCGAATGCGTGATGACGCGCAGTGCCACCAGGTCGTAGATCTCGGAGAATTCCTTGCCCTTGCGCTTCATCTTTTGGTAGATGGACCAATAGTGCTTGGAACGGCCGTTGATCTGGAAGTCCTCCAGGCCAATACGGTTGAGTTCGTCGGTGAGCGTCTTGATGGTCTCGGCCAGATAGCGCTCACGGACCTCGCGCGACTCCGCCACCATGCGCGCGATGCGCTGGTAGGCGTCGGGTTCAAGGTAGAAGAAGGACAGGTCCTCGAGCTCCCATTTAATGGAGCTCATGCCCAGACGGTCGGCCAGGGGCGCATACACGTCCATGGTCTCGCGAGCCTTAAACAGGCGACGGTCCTCACGCAGGGCTGCAAGGGTGCGCATGTTGTGCAGACGGTCGGCAAGCTTAACGATGATGACGCGAATGTCCTTGGACATGGCGAGGAACATCTTGCGCAGCGTGAGGGCCTGTTTCTCGTCCATGCTGTCGACTTCGATGTTGGTGAGCTTGGTCACGCCATCGACGAGCTCGGCCACCGTATCGCCAAACAGGCCGGAAACATCGGCAAGCGAGGTCTCTGTATCCTCAACGGTATCGTGCAGCAGCGCGGCGCACACCACATCGCAGTCCATCTTGAGATCGGCCAAAATGATGGCAACCTCGACGGGATGGTTAATGTACATCTCGCCCGAGCGCCGTTTTTGGTTGCAATGCTTCTCGGCAGCAAAGCAGTAGGCCTGCTCCACCTTGGAGAAGTCGTCCTCATTCATATATTTGAGGCACAAGCGCTCCAGCTTGTCGTAGCTGTCCGCCATAATCTCGGGCGGCAGCTCATCGGCATGCTTATAGTGCTCCATCTCCGAAAACGGCTGGAGGGTGGAATCATGGGCGGTACGGGCTGCGGCATCCATCGAGGTCCCCTTCCCCTAGGCCCGCGGAACGATCGGGCGGTTAACTTTGGCTAGCATATCAGAAGCGCACGAATCGAGCGCCCAACTCCGGAAAGCCGAGAACTCCATGCGCGAGCGCAAGCCCTCCAAATAGCGGATTGACCTGCTCAATTGCACGCGGCCGGGGTTTTCTGCCATCGCGATGCGACGGGTGTCGTCAAACCCCGAAACGCGACAGAAACCAAGCTCTTCGAAGATTCCCAGGCCGCTTGCCACCGAGCGCTCGTCAACCGGCGTGCGGGCATCGATGGCGAGGCACATCTGCGCGATGTCGATATCGCTCGCACTAAACGAGTCGTCTCCGGTCTTGCCGCGGTTGGAGCGCCACATGGTCTGCAGCGCGCGATAGAGCGTGACGAGCTCATCGCGCTCGGGCGCGTAGCAGTCGAGCAGGCGCTCGTTAATGCGAGCGTCACGCGACGAATAGAGCAAGTGAATCACGGCAGGTTGGCCGTCGCGACCGGCGCGTCCGCTCATCTGGTTGAACTCAATGCTGCCAAACGGCATGTGGTAGAGCACGACATGGCGAATATCGGGCAGGTTGACGCCCTCACCAAAGGCAGAGGTCGAAACGATGCAGCTGAGGCTGCCGTCTCGAAACGCTTCCTCGACACGGCGACGATCGGAGCGTGCAAGCCCCGCGTTATAGAACGCGATGCGGGTCGCGCAATCGGGCACCCGCTTGCGCAGCGTCTTGGCAAGCGCCACGGACTGGTCGCGCGAGTTGACGTAGATGACGGTCTTCTCCCCCGTCGCCACGATTGACACCAGGCGGTTCTCGCGGCTCGCAAGATCTCGGTCATCCTCGAGCTGCAAGTTCTCGCGCACCGTCTCGTCGACCACCGTGCGGGTAATCGGTAGCACGCGGGCAAGCTCGGCCACAACCGGAGCCGTTGCGGTGGCAGTCGTGGCCAGAACGACCGGGTCGCCCAGGGCCTTGAGGATATCGGGCATGTCGAGATAGGCGCTGCGGTCACCGCCCTTGGCAAGACTGGCATGATGCGCCTCATCGATAACGACAAAACCGATGCGTCCCGAACGCGCAAAGCGGTCGCGGTGAATGGACAGGAACTCGGGCGTCGTGAGCACGATGCCGGTGCGGCCCGAAGCCAAGCCGGCAAACACGTCATCGCGCGCCGCCTCCACGGTCTCGCCGGTCAGCACGCCCACGCCAATGCCGAGCGCGGCCATCGTCGACGAGAGGTGATAGGCCTGGTCGGCAACGAGCGCGCGCAGCGGATAGACAAAGATGCTCGCACGCCCGCGAAGGACCGCCTCGCGCGCGGCATGCACATGGAAGATAAGAGACTTGCCGCGCCCTGTTCCCATAACGGCCAGAACACTTTGGTGATCGGCCAGGGCATCGAGCGCCTCGACCTGCGCACGGTGCGGCTGGTTCGAGCCGATAAAGCTATGAATAAGCGAGCGCGTCAGCTCGGTATAGGAAAGCTGGGCGAGCGTTTGGCGCTTGCGGGACTCCAGACGAAGACCAGCGTCTGCAGGCTCCACGCCGCGGCGAAGCTCACATGCCGGGTCGTCAACGCTGGGCACCGTGGTATCGCGGACCAAGACATCCTTGATCATGAGCTTTGGCTTTACGCGACCCTGCCAATGCTCGGCCACGGCCTCGAACACCAAATCGACGGCGCTATCGCAATTGATGAGCTTATCGATCTGCGGCACGCGGAACATAATGGCCGGCACACTCGCAGCGCCATCGGTCGCCACGAAGCGCATGTGCTCGCCGGTTTTGCCCACCACGGCGCGATCGCACATTGTCACGCCCTCGGCCGCCAACAGCGGCACCTTATTGCCCTGGCCAAACGGCTCAAGGCGGGAGATCTGCTCGATGGTCTCAATATTCAGCTCGGAGAGGTCGACCGTGGCGGCAACCTCGTCGGTGTCCTCAAAGTCCTCGGCGGGAAGCTCGGACAGCACGGCGGAAAGGCGACGACGGAACTCGTCGAGCTTGGACGCCTCGATGGTCACGCCCACCGCACCCGCATGCCCGCCGCGACGAATCAGCAGATCGGAGCAGCGCTCGACAGCGTCGAACAGGTTGACTTTGCCCACCGAGCGACCCGAACCGCGAGCAATACCGTCTTCGATCGAGAACAGCAGCGCCGGCACGTGATAACGGTTGGTCAGACGGCTCGCCACGATACCCTTGACGCCCTCGTGCCAGCCCTCGCCACCCACGACGATTGCGCGACCGCCATCATAGGTCTCCTCGACCTTTGCCATGGCATCGCGCGTGAGCTCCGTCTCGGTCTCGCGACGCTGACGGTTGATCTCCTCGAGCTCGGCCGCCAGCGCGCTTGCCTCGATAGGATCGCGGGCAAGCAGCAGGTCGAGCGCCAGCTTGGGATCGGCCATGCGGCCGGCGGCGTTCAAGCGAGGAATGAGCGAAAACGACAGGCCATCGGCCGTAATGCTAGAGAGGTCGGCCTTGGCGAGCGCGGCCAGCGCGATATAGCCGGGGCGGGCGGTCACGCGCATCTGCTGGATGCCCTCGGCGACCAGCGCGCGGTTCTCGGGCGTCAGCGGCATCATGTCGGACACGGTGCCCAGCGCCGCAACCTCGATCAGCGAACGCCAATACGACGGCTTGCCCAGACGCTCGCCCAGGACCTGCACCAGCTTGAGTGCCACGCCGGCACCGGCAAGCTCACGCGAAGGACCCTCGTCCTCGAGCTTAGGGTCGGTCAGGGGCACGCCCTGCGGCACCTGATCGGAGGGCTCGTGATGGTCCGTGACCACCAAATCGATCCCCAGGCTCTCCAGATAGGAAACCTCTTCCTTGGCGGCAATACCGTTATCGACAGTCACGATCAGCTGGGGGCGAGCGAGCTCGTTAACGCGGTCGAGCGCCGCGCGCGAAAGACCGTAGCCCTCGTCAAAGCGATGCGGAATAAACGGCGTGACATCGGCGCCAAACGTGCGCAGCGCCTCGGTCAACAGGCAGGTCGACGTAATACCGTCAACGTCAAAATCGCCAAAGACCGCGATGTACTCGTGGTTACGAATAGCACGCTCGACGCGGTCGGCAACGACCGACATGCCCGGGATAATGAGTGGGTCGGCCCAGTCGCGATCGAGTGAAGGCGTCAAAAACAGCTGACCTTCTTCGATGGATGTAATGCCGTGCGCAACCATAATGCGCGCCACCAGCCCGGGTATGCCCAGGCCAGCCGAAAGCTCCTTTTCGAGCTCGGGGTTTTGCTGAGCGACCGCCCAGCGATGCGTCGTCTTAAGCGATGACATAGGCACCCACCCTCGATAGGGGCAGGTCGCCGCGATACCTCTCACGGTTCATAGCGATGAGTCCTCTGTGTATGCCCGCTTCGGCAGGCAGATCTGTTGAACGGATTTATTATACCGTGCAGCGCGGACGCCAATCGCCGCAGCACGCCGCGGTTTCGGTAAACGCTGCCGGTAATAGCCTCGAAATATTCGAGCGTTTCTGACGCACGGACGCATGCGAGCGTCTAGCATATCCATTCAAAACGGATTCACGAGCAAAGGGAGTCACAGAGCATATGAAGCAATGGGTTGGACTGGGCAAATTTCTCGCGGGACACATGCAGGTCATCGTTCCGATTTGCGTGGCGCTCGGCGTGCTCTTTCCCCAGCAGATCGGCGTTCTCAAGCCCATCGTTCCCGCCCTTTTCGCCTTTATGACGTTCCAAGGTGCGCTGAGCAACACCTTCCATCAGGTGGCCGAGGTGCTCCGCCGTCCCCTGCATCTGATTTTGGCGTTAATTGTCTCGGCTGTGCTCATCCCCATCGCGGCGTATGCCATGGGCTCACTGTTCTTTGGTTCCAACCCCAACCTTGTCTGCGGCATCGTGCTCGAGTACAGCGTACCCGTGGCAGTCACTGCCTTTATGTGGATTAGCATGTTCGGCGGCAACGGCCCGCTCGCGCTCACCATTATCCTGACGTCCTCGGTTATCTCGCCTGTGACGATTCCTCTTACGCTCAAGCTCCTGCTGGGCGCCACCGTCTCGATCGATGTGCCGAGCATGATGCAAGACATGGCCTTTATGATCGCCATCCCCGCCGTACTCGGTATCGTCATTAACGAACTCACGCGCGGCTGGGGTCATGAGAAACTCTCCCCCGCGCTCTCGCCCGCCTGCAAGTTCATGATGATGGGGGTCATCGCTTCCAACTCCACCGCCATGAGCGAGTACGTGCTGCACATGAACACGGTGCGCCTGGAAGTCGCCCTCTTTATCCTTTCGTTCGCCATCAGTGGCTTTATCATCGGCATCCTGGTCGCCCGTGCGCTGCATCTGCCGTATAGCGAGACGACTACCATGTGCTTTACCTGCGGCATGCGCAATATCTCTTCGGGCGCCGTCATCGCCACGCAGTATTTTCCCGGCGAGGTCGTATTCCCCGTCATGTGCGGTACGCTGTTTCAACAGGTGCTGGCCTCGATTATCGGACATCTCTTTGAGCGCCTAACCGGCGAGGAGCGCGCCAAACAGCGCAAGCGGGTCAAGGCCGGGCGCGACGCGATGGCACGCTAGACTGTCCGCATTACGCGGGTGTTAACCTTGCTATACGAGCGTTTCCAGATGCGCGCGTAGGCGCTCAGCATCGATATCGAGCGTGGTCTCGGCATTGACCTGGGCCAAACGATAGCCCACAAAGTAGGGCGAAACCACCCAACGTGGCAGCGCCTTGGCAATGGTCCGGCCGTCCATGTGGTAGAAGAACAAGTTGTACGACTCCACGCGACCGCCGTGGTGTTCGTGCAGGATATAGCGCAGGGCCACCTGGGTCGCATCGGCAAACAGGTCTGCTTCGACTTGGTCGCGGGCGTCGTCGCTGGCGGCGATTCCCTGTGGAGCCGAGATGTTGACCTCAAAGAATCCCATGATCGGCTCGGTTGAGATGTTGACCGAGATTCTCCCCCGCCGCCAAACATCGATGCCTTCAAAGTTTGCTGAGGTCAGCGCCGCATAGCCGTCCTCCTGTTCCAAGCCCACAATCTGCATGTGTGGATGGACGAGGCTGCCGCCCGAAAGCGGGCCTTTGTTCTTGTACATGAGCACACTGCGGTACTGTTGGCAATCGATCATCTGCTGCCAACAGCCCAGGGCAAACCTCATCACATGATGCAGCTCATCCGGTTCATAGGTCACCAGGTCGGCGTCGTGATTGGCCGACTCGATCAATACGGTCTGACGGGTGGCCCGCAAGGTCTTGAACTTATTCTCGAGCCAGATGCAGTCACCATCGCGCTGGATGATGTTGGCGAGCCCCTCCGTGTCGCAAAAAGGGCACGCGGTGCCAGGGCGACGATTATCGTCGGGCTTGCTGCTCGCCTGCTAAACGTCAAATACCAGCGCCACGGGTTATACCCCCAGCGGCACGATCTTGGTGCCATGGAGCTCGGAGACGCCTAGCGCCGCCGTGACCGCGTCGCGATTTGCCGTAGTGATGCCGCCGCCGGGAAGGATGGTCAAACGATCGCCCGCATACTCGATTAAACGAGCCAGGTTTTCGAAGTTGTCCTCGATCGGCGTACCGGCAGCACCACCGTGCGTAAGAATGCGCGTGACGCCGCAGTCGGCGAGCGTGTCAATGGCGTCCAGCTGAGCTTCGGGCGAGAGCTGGTCAAATGCCATGTGGAAGGTGATGTCAAGGGACTCGCGCTTGCACTCCTCGGTCGCGCAGCCCGTAGCCATAACGAGGGCGCCGAGGGTGAGTTCGTCGAGCGCCCAGCCGCCGGCACAGGGCTTGCAGCAGCCAAAGACCAGGCCATCGACGCCGGCGCTCACGGCAAGGCCCAGGTCCATCTCCATCATGCGCAGCTCGTCCTGGTTGTAATGAAAGTTGCCACCGCGCGGGCGAATCATGCACATCACTCGCGCGTCGTGCTCGTGAGCGTAGCTGACTGTAGCGCTAATAACGCCGGCGGAAGGCGTGGTGCCACCGACGGCGAGGTTGTCGCACAGCTCGATGCGCCCCGCACCGGCATCAATTGCCGCCGGCACTCGCTCAAAGTTCTCGGCACAAAACTCGTACAGCATAGATAGGCCCCCAAAGACAGCAGATGTTTTCCGACGGGCATTGTCACACATCCCCATGAAGTTGCGGTGGAATAGGGACTGTTTTGGCCTCTTAGACTCCCATTTAGTCCCTATTCCACCGCAACTTAAAAAGGGGGCGCTGACCGGGATAGTCAGTGCCCCTTCGTTGAATGAATTAACCGCCCAGATAGGCCTTACGCACGTTATCGTCGTGCAGGAGTTCTTGGCCCGTGCCGGTCATGGTGATCTTGCCGGTCTCGAGCACGTAGCCGCGCGTGGCGATGGAAAGAGCCATCTGTGCGTTTTGCTCGACCAGAAGCACCGTGGTGCCGGCCTTGTGCAGGTCCTCGACAATCTGGAAGATCTGTTCGATCAGAATCGGCGCCAGGCCCATGGAAGGCTCGTCGAGCATGAGCAGCTTGGGGTTGCTCATAAGGGCGCGGCCCATAACGAGCATCTGCTGCTCGCCGCCCGAAAGGGTGCCGGCGACCTGGCGACGGCGCTCCTTAAGGCGCGGGAACTGCTCGTAGACACGCTCAAGGCCCGGAGCGACCGTGGACTTGAGCTGTGTATAGGCGCCCATCTCAAGGTTCTCCTCGACCGTCATCTGCAAAAAGGCGCGACGGCCCTCGGGGACCTGAGCCAGGCCCTTACCCACCAGCTTATCGGCGGGCGTATGGGTAATGTCCTCGCCCATAAACTTGATGGAGCCGGTCTTGGAACGCAGCAGGCCCGAGACGGTCTTGAGCGTCGTGGACTTGCCGGCACCGTTCGCACCGATCAGAGCAACGATCTCGCCCTCGTTGACGTTAAAGGAGATGTCCTTGATGGCGTGGATGGCGCCGTACCAGACGTTGATGTTGTAGACGGAAAGCATCGGCTCTGCCATTTAGTTCTCCCCCTTATCCTGCTTGCCCAGATATGCCTCGATAACGGCGTCGTTGTTCTGGATTTCCTCGGCCGTGCCCTTGGCGATGACCTTACCAAAGTTGAGCACGCAGATACCCTCGCAAATATTCATGACGAGCGACATGTCGTGCTCGATAAGCATGATGGCAATGCCGAAGGTGTCGCGGATCTTAACGATGTTCTCCATGAGTTCCGCGGTCTCGGACGGGTTCATGCCGGCGGCAGGCTCGTCGAGCAGCAGCAGCTTGGGATTGGTGGCAAGTGCACGGACGATCTCCAGGCGGCGCTGAGCGCCGTAAGGCAGCGAGCCGGCCTGTTCGTTTGCCAGATGTTCCATATCAAAGATAGACAGCAGCTCCATGGCGCGTTCGTGGGCGGCCTTCTCGTGCTTCCAATACGTCGGCAGGCGCAGCACGCCCTCAAAGCCGGAGTAACGCTCCTGGTTGTGCAGGCCAACCTTAACGTTATCCTCCACCGTCATGGTGTTGAACAGGCGAATGTTCTGGAATGTACGGGCAATACCCATGCGGTTGACCTGATAGACCGACTTGCCAGAGGTGTCCTCGCCGTCGAGCAGGATGGTGCCGTGCGTAGGCTGATACACCTTGGTGAGCAGGTTGAAGACCGTGGTCTTGCCGGCACCGTTGGGGCCGATGAGACCGGCGATCTCGGTCTTGCCGATGGTCAGGCTAAAGTCGTCGACTGCCTTAAGACCGCCGAACTCAATGCCCAGGTGGATGCACTCGAGCGCCGGGCGCTCGCCCAGGTCGCGGTCGGGAACGATGGCGCCAGAAGGATACGGAACCATCTTGCCCTTCTTGAACTCAAATTTACTGGGCATCGGCTGCCACCTCCTTCTTGGAAGCAAAGCGGTCCTTGACGCGACCGAAGAACGCCTTGAGCTGCGGGTTGTTGGTAAAAATCATGACCAGGATCAGCACGATGGCGTAGATGAGCATGCGGTAGTCCGAGAACTGACGGAGCAGCTCGGGAAGCACCGTAAGCAACGCCGCCGCGATGACGGAGCCGCGCATATTGCCCAGACCGCCCAGGACCACGAACACCAGGATGAGAATGGACGTGTTGAAGTCGAACTTGGTGGCGGAGAGCTGCGAGAAGTTACCGCCGAAGAGGGCTCCGGCAGCACCGGCGAGGGCAGCGGAAACCACGAAGGCGATCATGCGGTACTCGGTGACGGAGATGCCTACGGACTCGGCTGCAATCTTGTTATCGCGCACGGCCATAATGGCACGGCCGGTACGGCTGCGAACCAGGTTGAGCACGATCACGAGTGCGACCATGACCAGGATGGCACCGGCGAGGAAGGTCGAGTACGTCGACACGCCCGAGGCGCCCTGGGCGCCCTTGATGATGGCGGTGCCGTCCTCGAGCAGGTGCAGGTCGTCGATCGTAGAGTTGCCCGTGATGTTAAAGATCACGTGCAGGCCGCGGGAGTCGACGCCCACAATGAGGCAGGTGACGATCTCTTTGATGATCTCGCCAAAAGCCAGGGTCACGATGGCCAGATAGTCGCCGCTCAGGCGCAGGACCGGGATACCAATCAAGAAGCCCAAGATGGCAGCGGCGATAGCGCCGACCACAATGCTGATGATCAGGCGCACCGGATCGGAGGGAACGGCGCTCTCCAGCGCGACAGCGGTAACGATGCCCGTATAGGCGCCGACGCTCATAAAGCCCGCGTGGCCCAGCGACAAGTCGCCCGCGATGCCGACGACGAGGTTAAGGGAGATGGCCATGACGATATAGGCCGTGATGGGAACCAGCTGACCGGCGATCATGCGCGGTATCATGTGGTTAGACTGCATAAAGAACACGATGGCGAACGCCACAAGGCACATGGCGTACGTAACAAAGTCGTGACGCGTCTGCTTGTCTTTAAGAAACTTCATACCGCTCACCTACACCTTCTCGGGGACGTACTTGCCCAAGAGGCCGGCAGGCTTGACGAGCAGGACGATGATCAGAACACCAAAGACGATGGAGTTGGCAAGGCTCGTGGAAATGTAGGCCTGCGCCATCGCCTCGATGATGCCGATGAGAATGCCACCGACAAAGGCGCCGGGGATGGAGCCGATGCCACCGAAAACGGCGGCGTCGAAGGCCTTGATGCCAGGCATGGTACCCGTCGTGGGCTGCAGCACCGGCGAGTAGGAGCACAGCAGCACGCCGGCGATGGCGGCAAGGGCAGAGCCGATGGCAAACGTCATCGAAATGGTGCGGTTGACGTTGATGCCCATGAGCTGAGCGGCAGCCTTGTCCTCGGACACGGCGCGCATGGCCTTGCCCATCTTGGTCTTACCTGTAAAGAACATCAGGCCGGCCATGATAACCAGGCAGGCGACGATGGTGACGAGCGAGACGGCGCTTACGTTGAACTTGGCCAAGAACTCCGGCACCTGGAAGGTGACGAGCGAAGTGAAGTTCTTGGGCGTGGCGCCCCACAGAAGCTGCGCGGCGTTCTGCAGGAAGTAAGACACGCCGATGGCCGTGATCAGAACAGCCAGCGGGCCTGCTTGACGCAGCGGCTTATAGGCCAGACCCTCGATGAGAACACCGAGAACCGTGCAGGCCACACAAGAGAGAACTACAGATGCCCAGCCCGGGAGGCCGAGATACGACGTGGCGCAGAACGAGACATAGGCACCGACCATGATGACGTCGCCGTGAGCGAAGTTCAGCATCTTGGCGATACCGTAGACCATGGTGTAGCCCAACGCGATGATGGCGTAGACGCTGCCCATGGACAGGCCGTTGACCAGGTATTGGATAAAGACCGTCATGTTCCACATCCCCCTTTCGAATAGGTTTCCAGTTGATGTATGAAACAGGGACGTTACATCGTCCCTAGATACCAAGCAAGCAGGGAAGGCCAAAACCTCCCCTGCTTGGGATCAAAACCGCTCTATGTAAGGCGGCCAATTAGGCCTGTACGTACTTGCCGTCGGTGATGACGTAAGCCGTGGGCTCCTTTTGGACCTGGCCCTTATCGTTCCAGGTGAGCTTGCCGGTCAGACCGTCAACGGTAATCTTGAGCATAGCCTTCGACAGCTTCTCGGCGGCCTCGGTCGGATCGGCGTCGACTCCAAGACCGGCCTCCTTGAGGGCCTCGGCCACCGCGTGCACGCCGTCGTAGGCGTCGGCGGCAAACTGGTCGGGGGTATCGCCGTACTTATCCTTGTAAGCGTTGACGAAGTCGGCGTTCTTCTCGTCGTCGGCGGAGAACGGAGTCATGAGCAGCAGACCCTCAGCAAGAGAGGTGTCGAAGCCCTCAACGCCCAGGATGCCGTCCATGCCGTCGCAGCCCATCATCTTGACGTCGTAGCCCATGTCCTTGGCGTTCTTGAGCAGGACGGACGCCGGCGTGTAGTAGATCGGCGCAAAGATCATGGTGGCGCCGGCCTGTTTGGCCTTGGTCAGCTGGTTGGTAAAGCTCGTGGCGGAGTCGTCCTTAAAGGTCTCCTCGTCAACAATCTCGAGCTTGGACTCAGCGGCCTGGGCCTTAAAAGAATCTGCGATGCCCGAAGAATAGGCGTCGCCGGAGTTATAGAACAGCACGAACTTCTCGTCCGCATACTTCTGCGCCAGGAACTTGGCAGCGTTGACGCCCTGGTTGGGGTCGGTGAAGCAAACCTGGAAGACGCAATCCTTGCCGTCGGTGACGTCCTCGGAGGACGCGGACGGGGTGATCATGAACGTCTTGGGGTCGTTGCCACACTCTGCGGCAACGGCAACCGACGCACCCGTGGTGGTCGGACCGACGAGGGCCTGCATGCCCCAGTCGAGCAGGGTGTTGAAGGCGTTGACGGCCTTCTCGCCGTCGGCCTGGTCATCTTCGGCCTTGCTGGCAAGCGGCAGCTCTTTGGTCGAGAAATCCTTACAGCCAAGCTCGACACCCTGGGTAACGGACTTGCCGTAGGACGCGTTGGCGCCGGTCAGCGGGCCGATGGTACCGATCTTAAACGAAGCGTCGCTCGAAGCGGAACCGCTGTCGCCGCCGTTGGAGGAGCAACCAGCTAGAATGGACATCGCCCCCAGACCTGCTGCGCTCGCGATAACGCTCCTGCGATTCATAACAGGGTTCAATGACTTACCGGTGAGGCTCGACATGCGGCTCTCCTCTCAAATCTCGTCGGGTTTCGGTTACCCGACAGGCCATCCTTCGCCGTGTTCGGCGTTCGCAAAATACTAGACGCTTTAGTTAAGGAAAGTGGCGATTATTTCAACTTTTCTTTGGATTTGTTCATTTATCCATAGTTCTGCGTATTTCTATTACTTTATGCAGTAATGCCACTTTATTGTGTGAAAGTAATGTTTCCGTTCTGTTACAGGCGTCCCTGCCCTGAATAAAACGGCCTCACCGGTCGCGCTTTATGCGCACTTAGGCGGCGATGTACTTGCCGTCCTGGATCACATAGGCTGTGGCGGGCTTTTCGACCTGGCCCTCGTCATTCCACGTCAGCTCGCCTGTCAGGCCCTCGATCTTGATCTTGCGCATGGCCTTGGCAAGGTCGCCGGCAATGTCGGCACCGTCGGCCGAAATGTCAATCCCCGCCCTATCGATAGCCTCGGCGATGGCGTGGACGCAATCGTAAGCGTCGGCGGCAAACTGGTTGGGCGTCTCGTCGTAGGCATCCTTATAGGCCTTGACGAAGTCGGCATTCTTCTCATCGTCAGCCGAAAACGGGGTCATGAGCAGTACGCCCTCGGCAAGAGAGGTATCGAAGCCCTCCACAGAGAGCAGGCCGTCCATGCCGTCGGTACCCATGAGCGTCATGTCGTAGCCCATGTCCTTGGCGTTCTTGAGCAAAACGGACGCCGGCGTGTAGTAGATCGGCGCAAAGATGAGCGTGGCGCCGGCCTCCTTGGCCTTGGTGAGCTGGTTGGTAAAGCTCGTGGAGGAATCGTCCTTAAAGGTCTCGGTATCGACGATATCAAGTTTGGACTCCTTGGCCTGCTCGGCAAAGGCATCGGCAACACCCGAGCTGTACGTATCGCCGGAGTTGTAAAACAAGGCGATCTTGGCGTCCGCGTACTTCTCGGCCAAGAACTTCGCGGCGCTGGCGCCCATAGTGGGATCGGTGAAGCAAACCTGAAAGACCGTGGTCTTATCCTTGGTGACATCGAGAGACGAGGCCGAGGGCGTGACCATGAGCATGTCGTCGGCAATCTCGCCCGAGACAGCGACGGCAGCACCGGTGGTGACCGGACCGACGAGCGCCTGCATGCCCCAGTCACACAGGGTATTGAAGGCGTTGATAGCCTTCTCGCCGTCAGCGACGTCATCCTCGGACTTAAGCGAGAGTTTGAGGTCCTTGGTCGAGAAATCCTTGGCGGCGAGCTTGGCACCCTTCTCGGCCGAAACGCCATAGGTTGCCGCGGCGCCGGTCAGAGGGCCGATGACACCGATCTTGAAGGTCTTACCGTCATCGGCGGAGCCGCCGTCCGAGCCACCCGACGAGCAACCAGCGAGCACCGCGGTGCCACCGAGCGCCGCGGCGCCAGCCAAGAAACTCCTGCGGTTAAGTACGTTGTTGATGCTAAACATGGTGTCCCCCTTTTCGCTGGCCGCGGTGCGGCCGTCTTGCGGTACAGGGCAAACCTTATGGTGCAAACGTTGACAGTTTGTTACGGAGTTCCGTTTGTAGCGAGCATGTTTCCAATGTTTCCGCAGCGTTTCGGGGGTGCCGTTTTGTGCGACTCCTGTTGCCTGGCGAGCACGCGCCCTCGGTTCACGCTAGAATGCACTCAACCTTTAAGCGGTTAATCCATCCATAAGATGCACGAAGGAGCTATCTATGAGCGAACCCCTGCGCACCGTGAACGTCGGTCTGATCGGTCTTGGAACCGTCGGCGGCGGCGTGGCCCGTCTGATCAAGAGCCACCACGATGAGTACCTGGCCGCCTACGGCATCGACCTTAAGCTGACCCGCGCCTGCGCGCTTGCCTGGGAGCAGGCCGAAGCTGCCGGTATTGAGCGCGAGGCCTTTACGAGCGACTGGCACGACGTCGTCACCGACCCCGCCGTCGATATCGTCGTCGAGCTCATCGGCGGCGAGCACCCCGCGACCGAAATCTTCACCACCGCCTTCGAGAACGGCAAGCACGTCGTCTCTGCCAACAAGGCCCTGTTGGGCCGTCATGTCGAGACGCTCGCCGAGAAGGCACGCGCGTGCGGCGTGCAGATTAAGTGCGAGGCCAGCTGCGGCGGTGGCATCCCCATTGTCAGCACGCTCGAGCACGACCTGGTGGGCAACAAGATCCTGACCATCGCTGGCATTCTCAACGGCACCACCAACTACATCCTGTCGCGCATGGACGCCGAGGGCGCCGATTACGCTGACGTGCTCGCCGACGCCCAGGCAAAGGGCTATGCCGAGGCCGACCCGTCCGCCGACGTCGACGGCTTCGACGCCGCCAGCAAGACGGCAATCCTCGCTTCCATCGGCTTTGGCACCCGCGTGACCACCGACGATGTCTACCAGCAGGGTATCCGTACCATCGGCGCCGAGGACATCGCCCAGGCCCGCGAGCTCGGCTACACCATCAAGCTGCTGGGCATCGCACGCAACACCGACGCCGGCGTCGACGTCCGCGTGCATCCCACGCTCATCCCGGCAGACCATATGCTCGCCAAGGTCAACGGCGCCATGAACGCTGTCTACGTGGTAGGCGACGCCGTGGGCGAGACCATGTTCTACGGTGCCGGCGCAGGCTCCTTCCCCACCGCGAGCGCCGTCGTGGGCGATATCCTGTCGCTCTCCGAGCAGATCAGCTGCGGCGTGGCTCCGCTGCCCGAGATTGAGCCCTATGGTCACAACCTCGCCTTTAAGCCCATGGACGAGCTCCAGACCAAGTACTATGTGCGCCTGAAAGTCGCCGACCGCGTAGGCGCCCTGTCCGAGACGGTCGACATCTTTGCCAAGCACAACATCTCGATCTCGCTCATCAACCAGGTCGAGGACGGCAAATCGGGCGTCAGCGATGCCTGCTCGGTCATCTTCCTAACGCACCGCGCGCTCGAGAAGGATATCCAGGCAGCCGCCGCCGAGCTTGCCGGCGTCGACTGCGTGGCCGAGGTCGCCAACGTCCTGCGCATCGAGGACGTTGAGGCTTGGACCGAAGGCGTCATGGCCAACTAATTCGCTCTTCGCTATACGGCATATATGTTTTCCTGGCGAGCGATATGTCCTTCCATGTCACGGGCGCGTGCTCCCCGTCGACAGAGCCGCCCGCTCCTAAAGGTCGCAAGCCACGATTTCGAACCTCAACGAAGCCCAATGCAAAAGGCGCGCTGCCTGCATCAACCGCAGGCAGCGCGCCTTCTTCTGTTTGAAAGGGAAACTATGTCCCACCATTTCGAATCAGAACGGGGCACGGTTTCCCCCAGGACCTCCTTGCGGAAACTGCATCCCACTCTGAGCGCCCATTCCGGGACACAGCTTCCCAACGGCCCCCGTTTCGGAAACCGCATCCCGTTCCGAGCCTTCAAAGCAGGACGCGCCTTCCCCTAGGGAAGCATCTCGTTATTTGCCGTCGTCGTCCTCGGCTTCTTCTCTTGCATAGAGCTCCAGCATGCGGCGGCGGTATTCGCGCACGGCGAGCTTGGCGCGCTCCAGGCGGCGACGCTCGCGCGGAGTCAGCTCGGACGGGTCGACCTCGTCTCCATAGGTCTTATCGGCAAGCAGGTGCGCAGCGTCCACGATGCGGGCATCGATGTGGCCGCTCGCCGCCTCGGCGGAAAGACGCTCGGCAATCGTATCGAGCGTAGGCAGGCCCTCGAATACGCGACCGTGACCATGCGAGGTCAGCAGCTCGTGCTCGCGTGCGAGCAGGCTCGCCAAATCGTGATGGGCACGCAGGATGTCGAACGCATCGGATGGATGCTCGGCAACCTCTGCCACGGCGGCGACCGGCGCGGCGTCGACCACGCGGTAAAAGAGCTGCGCGAGCAATGGCATCAAGAACACCGTAATGGCACCGGCGGCAACCATGACCGACGCAATATCTTGTGACAGCGCGCCCGCGTTGACGGCAACGCTCGTCACGGCAACGATGATCGGCAGGGCCGTGGTGCAGTACAGAGCCACGGTAATGCGACCATACGCCGACACATCGCGCGTCGCGGGACAAATGCCCATAGAGATGAGAATGGGCACGGCACGAATAATCAGCAACGCCACGATAAAACCCGCGAGCAAGCCCGGGCGCGACGCCACGGCCGTCAGATCGATCTTTGCGCCCGATACGGTAAAGAACACCGGAATCAAAAAGCCGTAGGCCAGGCCGTCGAGCTTGGTCTCGAGCGTATGGTTGCCCTCGGGGATGATATAGCGCAGGACAAAGCCGGCGGCAAAAGAACCCAACACGATGTCGAGATCAAAGACAGCCGAGAACGCCACGAGCGTGACCAGGATGAGCACCGTCAGGCGCACGAAGGTCTGCGACGTGGTATCGGCGCGTTCCTCGACAAACGCAAAGAAGCGGCTGCCGACGCGCTTGGAGCGGCTCGGGACCACGGCCAGCAACACGCAGACCACCGCAAACAAGCCAAGGATTACAAGCGTTTGGATGCCGGTGCGGGCAGACAGCAGCACCGACATGGCGAGCACGGGACCGAGCTCGCCCCAAGTGCCATACGCGAGAATCGAGTCGCCCACACGCGTGCCGGTGAGCGAGCGCTCGCGCATGATGGGCACAAGCGTACCGAGCGCCGTGGAAGTAAGGGCAAGCGTCACGGCGATACCGTCGAAATGACTGACCGAGAACCACGGGGTAAAGCGCACGGCAAGCCAGGCGATACCAAACGTGACGACCCACGTCGCCAAGCCGTAGCGCCCCTCCACACCCGTGATGCTCTTGGGGTCGATCTCAAAGCCGGCAAGCAGGAACAAAAAGGCCAGGCCGAGCTCGGACACGAGCGAGACCTCGGCATCTACATGGATAATGTCGAGCATATGGGGTCCCAGCACCGCGCCAAACACGAGCAAAAAGACCGTCTCGGGAACGGGTTTCCCGGGGATCGCCGAAGCGATGAAGGGGCTTGCAAAGGCCACGAGCGCGATGATGGCGAGTGAAACGAATGCCATGTGATGCCTTTCTCTTGTTTGCGCTTCACTGTAGCACCCTCGCCGTCCTCAACGCGCCGCGAGCTGTCGTATCATAGTGAGGTTTACAAACATGTGGCTCAAGGCGACCGCGAGGCTTGCCCCGCAAACCGACCGCTGCCGCATACCGTACCGTACGCCCAACCGATCAGGAAGGCAGGAACCAATGGTCTCTCGTATCTACGTGGAGAAGAAACCCGGGTTCGACGTCGAGGCTCAGCAGCTCAAGGGCGAGCTGACCGAAATTCTCGGCATCAAGGGCATCGAGGCCCTGAGGATCATCAACCGCTACGACGTCGAGGGCATCGACGAGGAGCTTTTCCGCTCCTGCGTGCCGACCGTCTTTAGCGAGCCCCAGGTCGATGTGACCTACGACGAACTCCCCGCAAGCGATGGCGCCGTCTTTGCCGTCGAATTCCTGCCTGGCCAGTTTGACCAGCGCGCCGACTCCGCCAGCGAGTGCGTGCAGCTCATCAGCCAGGGCGAGCGCCCCGCCGTGCGCTCCGCCAAGGTCTATATGATCTCGGGCGCTCTGGACGAAGCCGCCATCGAGGCCATCAAGCACTACGTGGTGAACCCCGTCGAGGCGCGCATCGCCTCGCTCGACCTGCCCGAGACGCTGTACATGGAGACCCCCGAGCCCCAGCCCGTCGAGGTGCTCGACGGCTTCCGCGAGCTCGATGAGACCGGCCTTGCCGCCTTTATCGCCGATCGCGGCCTTGCCATGGACGAGGCAGACATCGCCTTCTGCCAGCAGTACTTCCGCGATGAGGATCGCGACCCCACCATCACCGAGATCCGCGTGATCGACACCTATTGGTCCGATCACTGCCGCCATACCACCTTCGGCACCGTCCTGGACGACGTGACGATCGACGACGCCGTGGTGCAGCAGGCCTTCGACCGCTACATGGAGATGCGCCACGAACTCGGCCGCGACGCCAAGCCCGTCTGCCTCATGGACATGGGCACCATCGGCGCTAAGTACCTTAAGAAGACCGGCGTCATGACCGATGTCGATGAGTCCGAGGAGATCAACGCCTGCACCGTCAAGGTGAAGGTCGATGTCGACGGCGAGGACCAGGACTGGCTATTCCTGTTTAAGAACGAGACCCACAACCACCCGACCGAGATCGAGCCCTTCGGCGGTGCCGCCACCTGCGTGGGCGGCGCCATCCGCGACCCGCTCTCGGGCCGCAGCTACGTGTATCAGGCCATGCGCGTCACCGGTGCCGGCGATCCAACCGTCTCGGTTTCCGAGACGCTCGAGGGCAAGTTGCCGCAGCGCAAGCTCGTGACCACTGCCGCCGCCGGCTACTCCAGCTACGGCAACCAGATCGGCCTTGCCACCGGTCAGGTCAACGAGCTCTATCACCCCGGCTACGTAGCCAAGCGTATGGAGGTCGGCGCCGTCGTGGGCGCTACCCCGGCAAACCACGTGCGCCGCGAGTGCCCCGCCCCCACCGACAAGATCATCCTGCTGGGGGGCCGCACGGGCCGCGACGGCATCGGAGGCGCGACGGGCTCGTCCAAGGCCCAGAGCACGGCGAGCGTCGAGGAGTGCGGAGCCGAGGTGCAGAAGGGCAACGCGCCGGTCGAGCGCAAGCTGCAGCGCCTGTTCCGCCGCGGCGACGCCTGCCGTCTGATCAAGCGCTGCAACGACTTTGGCGCCGGCGGCGTCTCAGTCGCCGTGGGCGAGCTTGCCGACGGCCTGTACGTGGACCTGGACACCGTGACCAAGAAGTACGACGGCCTGGACGGCACCGAGCTCGCTATCTCCGAGTCCCAGGAGCGCATGGCTTGCGCCGTCGCCGACGGTGACGTCGAGGAGTTCATGGGCTACGCCGCCGAGGAAAACCTGGAGGCGACCGTTATCGCCGAGGTTACCGCCGAGCCGCGCATGCGCATGGCATGGAACGGCGTCGCCATCGTCGATCTGTCCCGCGAGTTCCTCAACTCCAACGGCGCACCCAAGCACCAGGTCGCCCACGTGTGCGCCCGTAGCGTGTGGCAGCCCAGCTGGGCCGGCACCACGCTCGCCGAGCGCATGACCTCGCTCGTCACCGACCTCAACGTCGCTTCCAACAAGGGCCTTTCCGAGCGCTTCGACTCCACCATCGGCGCCGCGACCGTGCTCATGCCCTTTGGCGGCAAGACGCAACTCACCCCCAGCTCGGCCATGGTCGCCAAGTTCCCCGTGGACGGCGAGACCACCACGGCAAGCGCTATGGCATGGGGCTTCAACCCCTACCTGATGGAGGCCGACCAGTTTGCGGGCGCCTACCTGTCCGTGGTCGAGTCCATCGCCAAGCTCGTGGCCGCCGGCTTTGAGCACAAGCGCGCCTACCTCTCCTTCCAGGAGTACTTCGAGCGCCTGCGCACCGAGGCAGAGCGCTGGGGCAAGCCCATGGCAGCCGTCCTGGGCGCCCTCATGGCCCAAGTCGACCTGGGTGCCGGCGCCATCGGCGGCAAGGACTCCATGAGCGGTTCGTTTGAGGACGAGACCGGCGAGCTCAACGTTCCGCCGACCCTGATCAGCTTCGCCGTCGCCGTGGGCAAGGCCGCCCGCGCCGTCTCGCCCGAGTTCAAGGGCCTCACGCACCGCGTCGTCCGCATCGCCCCCGCCACCTATGGCGAGGACTACCGTCCCGACGCCCAGCAGTTGCTCGCCGCGTTTGACGCCGTCGAGGCGCTCACTGCTACCGGCAACGCCCTGGCCATATCCACGCCCGGCTACGGCTGCGGCGCCGAGAGCCTCTTTAAGATGTGCGTCGGTAACCAGATCGGTATCGAGCTTGCCGAGGATGTAGACGTGGAGAGCCTCTTCACCCCGCTCTACGGCAGCTTTATCGTCGAGCTCGCCGAGGACGCCGAGCTGCCCGAGGTCGCCGACGGCGTTGTCGTCGAGCCCCTGGGCACCACCGTCGAGGGCTATGTCATCGACACCGGCTCCGAGGTCATCGAGCTCGCCGAGCTCCAGGAGGCCTGGGAGAGCGGCATCGAGGGCGTCTTCGCCTACCGCAGCGCCGGCGAGACCCCCGAGGTCGAGACCATCGACTTCCGCGCCAAGGATATCCACGTGTACGGCGGCGCCAAGATCGCCCGCCCGCGCGTGATCATCCCCGTGTTCCCCGGCAACAACTGCGAGTACGACAGCGCCCGCGCCTTCCGTGCCGCCGGTGCCGAGGCCGACACCTTCGTGATCAACAATCTCACGCCCGAGGCCGTCGCCGAGAGCACCCACGAGCTTGCCCGCCGCATCCGTGCAAGCCAGATCGTTATGATCCCCGGCGGCTTCTCGGGCGGCGACGAGCCCGACGGCTCTGCCAAGTTCATCACGGCGTTCTTCCGCGCTCCCGAGGTCACCGAGGCAGTCCGCGACCTGCTCAAGGCCCGCGATGGCCTGATGCTGGGCATCTGCAACGGCTTCCAGGCCCTGATCAAGCTCGGCCTGGTGCCCTACGGCGACATCGTCGACGCCACGCCCGATGCGCCCACGTTGACGTTCAACACCATCGGTCGCCACCAGAGCCGTCTGGTGCGCACCCGTATCTCGTCCAACTTGTCCCCGTGGCTGTCGCAGTGCAGCCTGGACGACCCCTACACCGTCGCCATCAGCCACGGCGAGGGCCGCTTTGTCGCCAATGACGAAGTGCTCGCCCAGCTGATCGCCAACGGCCAGGTCGCCACGCAGTACGTGGGCGAGAACGGCAAGCCCAGCATGGACCTTTCCGTCAATCCCAACGGCTCCGCACTCGCCATCGAGGGCATCACGAGCCCCGACGGCCGTGTCCTGGGCAAGATGGGCCATGCCGAGCGTCGCGGCAACAACCTGTACTGCAACGTGCCCGAGCATGTCCCCGGCGACAAATTCATGCCGATCTTTGAGAGCGGCGTAGCCTACTTCGCTTAATACGTTTCCATCGGGTACAATCCCCTCGGGTAACAACACCCGCCACCGGCACCCCCGGTGGCGGGTTCTTTTTTGCTTTGCGCGTATAGGAGAAGGACATCATGGAAAGCCGCAAGCCGTATCTCGCCACCCTGCCCGGACTCATCCTGGGCTGTCTCGTTTGCTGCGCGCTCTGGGGCTCCGCCTTCCCCTGCATCAAGATCGGCTACGGCCTCTTTGGTATTCCCGCGCACGACAGCGCCTCGCAGCTGCTCTTCGCGGGCCTGCGCTTCACCCTTGCCGGCATGCTGGTCATTGTTGGCATGAGCGTGGCCCAGCGCCGACCGCTCGTTCCGCAAGCGCGCGATATCAAGCCCATCTGCATCTTGTCGCTCTTCCAGACTATCGGGCAGTACTTCTTTTTCTACCTGGGCCTCTCGCGCGCCAGCGCCATGTCGAGCTCCATCATCGAGGCCAGCGCCAACTTCCTCGCAATCCTCTTTGCCGCCCTGGCATTTCACACCGAGAAGCTCAATGCGGCCAAAGTGCTCGGCTGCGTACTGGGCTTTGCCGGCGTCGCGCTCGTCAACCTTTCGGGCGCGGACGGCACCTTTGGCTTTACGCTCGACGGCGAGGGTTTTATCCTAGCCTCCACCGTCGCGGGTGCCCTTTCGACCTGCCTGATCGGTATCTTCTCGCGTGAGCACGACGGCGTCTTGCTTGCTGGTGGCAGTTCTTGGTCGGCGGCCTGGTCCTCACCGCCATCGGCTTTTTGATGGGTGGCGCGCTCTCCCCCACGGCGATTGCCCCCGCCATCGCGCTCATCATCTACATGGCGCTTATCTCCGCGGTCGCCTACTCGCTGTGGTCGCGCCTGCTTGCCGTCAACCCCGTCAGCCGCGTCTCGGTCTTTGGGTTTATGAACCCCGTCTTTGGTGTGCTGCTGAGCGCGCTGCTACTCGGCGAGGGCGCTGGCACGAGCCCCATTACCGTCATCGTTGCCCTGCTGTTGGTCTGCGGCGGCATCATCATCGTCAACAAACCCAAAAAAGCCTAGCGAGCTCACCTTTTTAGAGAGGGCGTTCGCACACTTTAGCTCAATGGAGCACACTGATTCTCGTTGATTTCGTACCGAGCCGCAGCGGCAGACGCTCGTCTTGCCGCACCGCGCCTGGGCATTATGGCCGGTGGCCCCCGCAAACGCAAAAAGGGCGCACGACCATCGCAACGGTCGTGCGCCCCTTTTTTCTAGCGTATCTGGGCGCCGGCTTTCTTTTTCTCGGCCTTGACGCGGTAGAGTTCCGCGTCGGCAGCGCGAAGCAAGTCTTGCCAGGTATCGACGCCATCACCAACCCGTGCGTAGCCGATGGACATCCGCAACAGATACGGAACCTCGGCGCGCGCGAGCTCGTCGTTAATCGCCGAACACAGGTCTATGATGTCCTGTTCCGCCGCTGCCTTTTGGAGCACCACGAACTCATCGCCACCGTAGCGTGCGATAAAGCCACCAGACGCCGAGCAGACCTCTTTGAGCGCAGCGGATATAACCTGAAGAGCATGGTCGCCCTCCACATGTCCATAGCGATCGTTAATCTGCTTAAAGCCGTCGGCGTCCATCATGAGCAGATACACATCTTCGGCCTGATCCACATTTGAAAAGAGCGACAGCATATAGGTCTCAAAACGGTTGCGATTGTTGAGGCCAGTCAACGGGTCGGTCGAGATGAGTTGCTCCTGGCAGATGATATAGAGCAGCAACATGCTAATCATTATGCCGACACAAAGGCCGGGCACCGAGTATACGATCTGAAAGGTACCGCCCACCAGGGCCGGAATGGCGAAAAATGCCAAGGTTCGATAGATAGCCTTCGTCTGCAGGCTCTCGACCCTGCGAGATTGCACAAACGCATGCAGGGACGTATGTATAACGTAACAGTAGCTGACAATGGGCTGGATCATATAGGCAAAGCCGCGACGATACACGCCCTGCGAATCGATATAGAACAAGGCGTGCGTCCAGTAACTGGTAAACGCCAGCACGACCACCAGAGCCGTAGGCAACGTTACAAGCACCACCCTATAGCGCGAGGTCACAAGGCGAGAGCCCTGCATCGTCTCGGAATAGATAAACCAAATGAGACACGCGATGGCAAAGAGCGAAAACGAAACCGCGTTGGAAATCCAGTTGGCAGCAATACCCAACGTGCCGTCCGCACCATCCGAAAGCGTCCAGATCATATCGAATAATATGTACGCGGCAGAGGTGTAGCCAAGCATGCTAAACAATAGCTGCAGGGTGCTCGAGAACAAGGAGCGACGACTTCGCGCGGCAAGCCCGATAAGAACAATCATGCATAGCAGGAATATCTCAATCTTGAGTGCCTTAACCACTAGACGCCATCCCTTCAATATCCGAATGGTCAGAATCGCCCAATTCGAATCAGGGCAATAAACACCCCTTTACTCCGCAGGGGTAAAGGGAATCATAGCAAAGCGCCCGAACATCACTGCAAAACAGTTTCTGTTCGGGCGCTCGGACGGCGCGAATTGCACGCCGGAATCAATTATCGGTAACGGCCGTTACTCGCCGTCGATGTCGGTCGCGACGGCCTCCTCGATGGCCTCGACACCGGCAGGCGACAGGTCCTCCTTGCCCTGGCAGAACTTCTTGTCGACCCAGCCGGTCAGAATCGGAGCCATGATTGCCGTGATGATAACGGCAGTGGCGATCTGGGCGTACGCGGTGGGCGCAAGCTCGGCGTAGCGCGGCGCGACCTCGGCGAGAGCAACCGGCGTGGTCATAGCCGTGCCAGCGATGGTGGAGCAAGCCACGGCAGCCTTGCCGTTACCACCGCACAGGCGCTCGAACGCAAAGGTGATGGGACCGACGACAAACAGCGTGACAAGGCCCAGCAAGATGCCGGAAATACCGCCGGTGATAAAGCTCGACAGGCTCATGGACGCACCGAGCTGAAATCCGATGACGGCAATCGCGGGATTGGCACCGGGAACCAGCAGGTTCTTGATAAACGGGAACAGGTTGCCCAGAACCATGCCGATAACGAGCGGCAAAATGGAGCCGATGATGGTACCGACAGGGATGTTGGCAAGGCCGGAAACACCGAGGATGATCATGGTGACGGCAGGGCCGGCCGTAAAGAACAGGATACCGACGGCGCCCTGCTCGGACTCATTGCCGAACTCGCCCATGATGCCCGTATAAAGCGCCATGTTGCAAAACGTGATGCCGCCGATAATAGACACGGAGCTCAGGCCCAGGAAGTTGTCGTTAAAGAAATATGCCACACCCAAGCCAAGGGCGGCCGCAACAACAAGCTTGGGAATCAGCACGACGATGCCGGTCTTGATGGCGCCCGGCGTGGACTTAAAGCTGATGCCGGCGCCCACAAACAGCAGGATCGCGGCAACGATGGTATTGGAGCCACCGCGGCAGGCAGCCGTAAAGAAGCCGCCGATCTCAAAAACCTGCGGGCAGAAGGTGTTGAGTAAAAGACCGACGATCATCGGATAGATCATGATGTCGCCCGGGATGCGCGGGACCCTGAATTTCTTTTGCTCGTTGGCGGTTGCTTCCTGTGCCATGAAACCCCCATTTCCGCTGACGGGGTACAAAAGCCCACGTCACGCTTTGCTACAGTAAAGTTTGACCATGGTACCAGAAGAAATAGACCAGCTCGGTGAAAAATTCGACAAGTTGGGATGGAACGAGATTCGGCGCCCGCGACGCCACCCCTATATAAGGCTCAAGACGATATAGAGTACGATGCCCGAGACGCAGCACCACAGCATCGATTTTGTCTTGACCGCCACGACCACGACGCCGGCGGCCGCAATCCAGGGAACCAAGGCAGGCCAGAGCCCCGCGTCGAACGCGCCGGGACTCACCAAGTCGTTGGCGACCAGCGCGGCAAAGGCAGCGGGCGGGATATAGCCCAGGGCCTCGGTAATGCGGGGCGACAGGGTCCGCCCGCGCAAGGCGAACGCCGGCGCGATGCGAAAGAACGCAATAGCAGCCCACGACGACAGCCACAGAACCAAGAACTCGTTAACGGGCATCGCGGGCACCTCTTCCGTCAAATACAGCATCGCACGCCAACGCAATGGCAATGCCGGCCACGACGCTTGCCGGCACGGCAATATTCGTGAGGCCCAAGAACTTGCATACGGCGACGGACACCGCGCCCGAAACCGCCGCGACAACGTTGCCGCGCGACAGCCGCTGCGAAAAGAGCAGGCAGATAAAGAGCGAGGTGCAGACAAAGGCTGCAATGGCGGTGGGAACATCGACAACGGCGCCGACGATGGCGCCCATCGTACACGAAACGCCCCATGTTGCGATGAGGATCACGTTGAGCACAAAGGACTCGCGCGGGCCCCAATCCTCCCCTTCAACCAACTTGGCAAGCGAGATGCCATATGCCTCCTCGGTAAGTGTCGCGGCAACAGCCAGCGTCTGACGCTTCGAGGCATTCTTCAGATGCGGCGCGATCGATGCCGAGTAAAGCGCAAAACGCGAGGAGATGGCAGCAACGCTCGCGATAATCGAAGGTGCCGGTACACCCGCCAGCCACAGGTTGCAGATCATAAACTGCCCGCTGCCCGTCACAAACGTGCTGCTCAGAGCAAAGACCATCCAGGGCTCCATTCCCGTCTGCCCCATGATCATTCCGCACGGCGCGCCTATTGCAACATAGGTAAGCATCACCGGCCAGACGGTTCTAACGATTTTGAGCACCATACGCTTCTCATCCTGACAAGGTCTCCGAGCCGCATGTAGCGATACGGCAGAATCATCATCCGACAGCAACCGAGTTCACCTACAATTGCCACCGGATCGAAAGACACAACTTTTTAGGAAGTCATTATGACAGCTATCGATCGAGACCGGGCGCGCGCGGCCTTCAAAAGCTACACCGATGCCTACGACGCCACCAACCCGCGCATCGCGCTCAAAATCGAGCATACGTACCACGTGGCCGAGGCATGCGATGCCGTAGCGCGCGAGCAGGGCTGGTCGTCAGAAGATATTGACCTGGCATGGCTTTGCGGCCTGCTGCACGATATGGGCCGCTTTGAGCAGCTGCGACGCTGGGACACCTTTAAGGACACCGAGAGCATGAGCCATGCGGTGCTGGGCATCGAGATCCTCTTTGGCGAGAATCCCGCCGATGCACCCGCCGTAACGAGCATCCGCGACTTTATCGATGACCCGGCAGAAGATGAGCTCATCCGAGCGAGCATTGTCTATCACAGCGATTTCCGTCTACCCGCGCAGCTCGACGAGCGCACGCGGAGCTTCTGCGATATCGTGCGCGATGGCGACAAGATCGACATTATGCGTACCATCGCCGACAGCACCGTCGACACCATCCTCAAGGTGGACGAGAAGACGTTTCTCGGCAGCCGTTTCTCGTCGCCGACACTTGCCGCCTTTGACGAGCACCGCTGCGTCGCGCGCGACGAGCGCAACGAGCCGGCGGACTACCTGGTGGGGCTCATCTGCTTTATGTTTGAGCTCGTCTATCCAGCGAGCCGCGCGCTGGCGCGCGAGCAGGGCAATATCTACCGCCTGCTCGACGCGCCTTTTGGCATCACGCGGCCCTTTACCGACCCCGCCACGCAGGCAACTTGGAGCCGCCTTAAGGACGAGATGCGCGACTGGCTGGCGCGCGCCTAGCGCTCAAGCTGAGCCAGCAGCTCCTCGACGACCTCGACGGCATCGCCGACAACCTTGTACTGGGCAGTACCAAAAATGGGGGCATCCGGGTCCTCGTTGATGGCGATAATGCACTCAGCCCCACCGATGCCGGCAAGATGCTGGATGGCGCCCGAAACACCGATACTCACGAGAAGCTTGGGCGAAACCGATACGCCCGTCTGGCCAATCTGATGGCGATACTCCAACCAGCCGGCCTCCACGACAGGTCGCGTGCAGCCAAGCTCGGCTCCCAGAGCCTCGGCGAGCCTTCGCATCAGCGGCAGATTTTTCTTGGAACCAATGCCGCGACCCACCACGACCAGGCGCTCGGCATCGGCGATCGAAGCCTGCTGTCCCCACTCCTCGGCGGGAATCGAGATCTCGACACGAGCCTTAGCATCATCCGCAAGTGATATCTGGGTGATCGTGCCGGAGCGGCCGTAGTCGAAGTCGGGAGCCTTAAAGATACCGGAGCGCACCGTTGCCATCTGCGGACGGTGGTTGGGGCAAATGATGGTGGCCATCAAGTTGCCGCCAAACGCCGGACGCGTCTGTTGCAGCAGCCCCGTTTCCGCATCCATCGAAAGTACGGTGCAGTCAGCCGTAAGGCCCGTCTGCAAACGCACGGCAACGCCGGGTGCCAGTTCGCGGCCAAAAGCGGTCGCGCCGTATAGGATGGCCTCGGGTTTGCGTTCGGCTACCAAATCGCAGATCAAGCGGGCGTAGACCTCCGCATCGTTTTGGCGCAGGCGCTCGTCGCGACAGGCCAGGACTTCGTCGGCGCCCGCGCAAACCAGATGCTCCAGGTCACCGAGAGAACCCTCGGGGCCCATACCGACCAGTGCCACCAGACGACAGCCGCGAGCATCGGCAAGCTCGCGCCCCTTGCCCATGAGCTCGTAGGCCACGGGAGCCACGGCATCGTGCTCGTCAGTCTGCACGAAGACCCAAATGTCCCGATATGCATCAAGGTCCACCGTACCAGCGGCCTCGTCACACTCGATCGTGATAGCGTTGACGGGGCAGGCGTCGACGCACCCACCGCATAGGATGCAGCCGTCGGTTACGCGGGCGCATCGGTTGGGTCGCTCGCCTTCCACTACGATGCCGCCCGAGGCACAGGCGCGAACGCAGCGACCGCAGCCGATACAGGCTTCGCTATCGATAATCAGTCCGCTCATCTATGCCATCCCCTCGATAATCTTGGCAAGCTTTGCCGCCTGCTCGGACGCCGTCCCCTCAACGGTCTCGCACGTTTGATCACGGTCGGGCACAAACGAGCGCACGACCTGCGTCGGTGATCCGGCAAGGCCACAACGCGAGGAATCGGCGTTCACGTCGGCGGCACTGACCACGCGCACGTCCGCCTCCTCTGCCGCGCGAATACCGGCAATACTCGGCATACGCAACTGGCCAATCTCCTTGGCGGTCGTCATCGCGCACGGCATCTCAAGGTACACCGTCTCCTCGCCGGCATCGCATCCGTGAACGAGCGCCAGCGAGCCACACGTCGTAAAGCCCGCGCTTTGCACGCAGCTCACGTCGGTCACGCAGGGGATCTCAAAGGCACCGGCAAGCTCGGGGCCGATCTGGGCCGTATCGCCGTCCACTGCCATCTTGCCGCAGATGAGCAGGTCGAAGTCCTCATCGAGCGCCTCGATACCGCATTTGAGGGCATAGGTGGTGGCTAGGGTATCGGCGCCCGCAAAGGCTCGGTCGGTCAGCAGCAGCGCGTCGTCGGCACCGCGGGCGATACAGTCGCGCAGCAGCGACTCGGTCGCGGGGATGCCCATCGACACCACCGTCACGCGCACATCCATGCCAAAGCCGATAAAGTCGTCCTTCAGCGCCAGCGCGCATTCCAAAGCGCTCGCATCAAAGGGATTAATGACCGCCTGCTTGCCATCGCGCACGATGGTATTGGTCTTGGGGTCCATCTTGACCTCGGTGCTGCCCGGCACGGCCTTGACGCACACCACCATATGGAAATCGCTCATCTTCACGCGCCCCCTTTCTGGACGAGCTCATCCAAGAGCTTCTCCGAAAACAGGTTACCGCGACCCAGCTGCCCGTCAGGATCGAGCTGGAGCTTGAGCCGCGCCGACTCGACCATGGCCTCGTGACCGTACATCGTCTCCAAGAAGCCCGCCTTGATCTTGCCGACGCCGTGTTCTGCGGAGACGGCGCCGCCCATAGCAGTTACCTCGGCAGCCCACTGGGCAAACAACTCGCCACCGCGACGGTAATCCTGTGCATCGCGCGGCAGGATGTTCACATGCAGATGGTTGTTGCCGATGTGCCCCCAGGCGGCAGATTCAAGCCCGCTTTCGGCCAGTGTGCGGCGATAGAGGGCCACGACATCGGCAAGGCGTGCATTGGGCACCGACATGTCCGAGCCCAGTTTGGTGATGGTGGGATCCGTGCGGCGGCGCTCGTCGATGAGCATGTTGACGCTCTCGGGCACCGCATGACGGAAGAATCGCTGACACTCGCGATCGACCTCGGTGCGCGCGACCCATGTCGCATCGTCACTGCCGCCCGCAAGCTCCAGTACCCACCCCAAGTGATACAGCTCCTCAGTCGCCTGGGCATCGTCATCGCAGTCGAGCTCCACGTAGACACAGACCTTGGCCTCTTTGTCGAGCGCCGGCAGCGAGGCAAACGCCGTCGACTGCTCACGCTGACGACGCAGGATATCCAGGGCGCCCGCATCGAAATATTCGATGGCAGCCGCGTGGGACAGGACGGGACGCACAGAATCGGTGAAGGACACGGCCTTGTCTTCGCTGTCAAAGAAACAGCTCACACCCCAAACGACCGCAGGCGCCGCCTGCAGGGCAATCTCGAGCTCGGTGATAACGCCGAGCGTGCCGCAAGCACCGATAAAGAGGTCGATGGCGTCCATTTCGTCCGCAACGAAATAGCCTGAGGCATTTTTTGTCTTGGGCATGGTATATCCGGGAAGATCGAGTTCGAGCGCACGGCCCGCTGCCGTCACGAGCGACAGGTGGCGGCCCTGGGCAAAAGCCTCGCCGCGCTGAAGCTCAAGCAAATCGCCATCAGCCAGCGCGACGTGGAGTCCCGTGATATGTGGGCGCATGGGGCCGTAAGCGTAGCTGCGGGCGCCGGAGGCGTTGCATGCCGCCATGCCGCCCAGACAGGCAGACGTCTCGGTGGGATCGGTGGGAAAGAACTGCTCGGGGGCCTCTTGGAACTCCTCGTAGGCCTCAAGCGATGCCTGGTCCCAACCAGCAGTCGGCAGCACCTTCTTGCTCAGCTGCTTGCGCAGCTCCGAGAGCACAACGCCCGGCTCCACGCGCAGCAGAAATTGGCCTTGTTCATCGCGACGAAGGCCCAAGTAGCGATTCATACGGGAAGTATTGAGGATATGCCCGCCGTGGGGCACGGCACCGGCGGCAAGGCCGGTTCGGGCGCCCTGAACCGTTACCGGGACACGCTCGGCATGGAGCTTTTCCAAAATGGCGCGGACCTCGTCTTCCGTTGTCGGAAACGAGATGCTCGAGGCCTCGCCCGATGCGCGAGACTCATCGCGACCATACTCTTCGAACTCGTCGGTGAAGGGTTTAATGGTTGCAGACACGCGAACTCCCCCTTTAGCTAACTACAGTGTTTGCAGGGAGATGTTACCGCATCGTTTCGTCGACGTGTTCGAGACCGTCTCCATAATTGGCGTTTTTTACGTTCGTGTAATTCGGTGAGCGGCTGGATTTCCTCGACAGACGATGCTTTTGACACATATCTCCCTGCCGTCGCCGATCGCTCGATTGTCGCTCGAAAAAAGTTGAAGTATTTTTTGCCGCCTTTTACCTGCGGAGATGCCAATCCGTCAAGCATTTGGTCAGAAATTGGTCAAGTAGCGGCTGATACGGTCGGCGTCGACAGCCAAACCGATAGTAGTTTTGGCCCAGAAGCAAGGAGGTTCCCATGGCATATTACTGGCCCCAGTACGGCATCGCCATCGAAGTCGACGACGATCCCCATCTCCTGCCCTTTGACGAAGAGGCATTCCCCGATACGACGGTCTACCACGTTACCACCGATGTGATCTGCGACCCCGAGTCGTTCTCGGCGCTCGCCCACCACATCGCGCATATCCACGACATCGAGCTCCCTCCCGACTTCGACGAGCTCGTCTACTCGCGCCGCCTGATGCTTCACATGCTCTTTGGAGCGGATCCGTCCACCTTTGCGCGTGTCTATACCGCCAAGGATGCCGCATGAGCGTGAAGAAGCCACCCCACTTTGCAGGCCTGGGGCATCGCAAGAAGCTCATCGTTGCCTGCCTGGCCATCGTCTGCGCCCTTGTCGCCGTAGGACTATACGCTTGGCAGTCGCAGCCCGTACCCGAGGCGGGCGCTTCGGTTACGACGGCCGAGGGCAAAACGCGCCAGGAAATCCAAGATGAGCTCGACGCCATCGTCCGCGACAACATGATGACGATTTCGGTCGCGCCGGTCGCTCAGTTGCAGGAGGACGGCAAGCTGCGCGTCAACGTGCAAAACGTCCAAGACAATAAATTTTCCCAGCGATTCCGCGTCATCCAAAACGACGAGACCATGTACGAATCCGGTGTGGTCGAGACCGGCAAGACAATCGAGACGTGCCCCGCCGGCGACATCAAAGAAGGCGAGGCGTACATCGAGATCCAGGCACTCGATACAAAGACCCTCGACAGCCACGGCAATCCGACACGTGTCAAGGTGCGGGTTGAGCAAGCCGAGAACTAGCCTTCCGGCCGACGCGACACCGCACGCAATTCACCAGCATTCGTCCAATCATCGCGGGGACGGCCCGCGGCGAATAGAAAGGAACGACCATGGACATCACCAGGAACATGAACGGAGACAGAGCGCTCGTCGTGGGCGCAGGGCTCGCGCTCGCGCTCGCAATGGGCGCCGCCCCGACACCAGCTATGGCAGCCGGACGCGTTGGAACCACAAAAGTAATGGTCAGGACCGAGATCGACAACGTTGAGTTCAAAGTTCCGACGGTTATTCCCTTCGTCGCCAAGGCCGACGGCACGCTTCAGGGCCCCTCTGAAGACGCGACCACCATCGACAATCATTCGGCCTACGGCATCCATGTCACCAACATGAAGATCGACGCCATGAACACCTGGACCATTGCTGCCGACGCCAAGGCCGGAACCGCACAGAACTCCATCGACTTTAAGGTCGGCCCCGACGGCGCACTCCAGAACGCCAGCGCCGCAATGCAGAAGACAGGCCTCGATCTTTCCAAGAACGCAGCCTTCGACATGGGCTACCAGGGCATTGCCGGCGGCACGGACAAAATTAAGCTCAAGACAAGCGGAAACGTCGCCCGCGTCACGCGCGACATCTTCCGCGTAACCGGCGAAGGCGATCAGGTTGCAACGATCACCTGGACGGTCGAGCCCGGTGCGCACACGGCATAAGGCCGTCGCCCTGGCCGCCGCCGTCAGCATCCTAGCGTTTGGGCCAGCCATGGCCTTTGCTCAGCAAGAACAGGCGCAGGCCGCCACGCAAGTGACGGTCGACCTCTCGGAGCTCGACCGCGGCAACCGCGAGGAACCGTTGGTGCAGACAGGCGACAGACGATGGCTCTTGGCAGCAGGCGCCACAGCAGCAGGCGCGGGAACCGCCGGCCTCGGTCTGCACATCAAACGCAGCCAGAAACAAAACACGGACAGGCCGCACTAAATTAGCTAAGGAGACCCCATGGCATCGAAGAACCTTTTGCCCGTCGTCGCACTCTGCGGCGCGCTCGCAACCGGAACGCCTGTCGCCGCTTGGGCGACTCCCGTCATGGCAGACTCCTTACCAGCAGCCCTAAGTTCCGCACCAAATCCGTCGAGCGCCATTGCGTGCAAGCGTTTTTCGATCGCACAGGCCGCGATCTCAACCTCGGGATGCCTTCGTCGTAATACGGACGGCTCGATAGTCGTGGATATCAAGCGTTCGAACAAGGCAAACGGCTCCCAGGCGGGGTGCGCCGTCTGCACGTGGCGCTCGGTTGTGCTCGATGCAGATGGCGATCCATGCAATTTAGAGCTGCGCATCGACATCGCTTCGATCGATGACTCGGCGAACGGAGCGAAGGTCGCCTTCGACGGTACGTTTTTCGAGAAAGGAGGCGGTATATGTCTGGGCTGCGCCGCCGCGAATGCAGACGACACGCAGCCCACCCTCTCATTCACGACATCGTTGCGGCTGACCAAAGCCGGCACCGATGCCATCGCGGCGGGAGAAGCGTCCCTGCTGTTCTACGCCGTCAGCGCCAAAGACACAGACGCTCATTTCGAGAAGCCAGCCGGATCACTCAGTCTTACACGAGGGATAGAGGCAGGCCCTATTGAAATCGATGCCCACGCGCAAAGCAGGCAACGCATTCTTGCCGACCCGGCGCTTCTCGAAATGGAGTGGAACGGATCCGGAGCCATCGGAATTCTCCCCTCCGCGCTTGACGCCAAGACGCTCCCCTCAAACGACGAACCCATCAACGCAACCATACAAGAAGAGAGCGCAGATAAAGAAGCAGGTGCGGGCGACACGCCGTCGCCGACAAACAGCGTCCCAGCTTCTTTCGAAGCACCGAATGAGCCCGCTGCTGATCCAAACGATCCCGAGCTCGCGGACAGTCTGGGGCTTGCTGATCCTCAAGAGATCGATGAAGGTAACTGCTGCGTGCTTGCCGCGCTCGACCACACAGAGGTCATCGACGCTGCGAACATCGAAGTTGCCGCCGCCAATCAGCCCGTCCGCAAGTCGGCCATCATCGCATTTCCCGAATCCATCGAAGTCGTCTTTTTGCCATCGGGCGAGGTCGTGGCCCCAACACTGCTCACCTTGTTGGGCGCCAAGAATACTCGAAACGAAATTAAAAAGGTCACGGTTGTCGAACCTGCAACCACCGCCAAGCTGCGTCTATACGCCGTTGCCGCAAACGGAAGCAAGACCCTGGAATTCGATGGCGACACACTTCTAGCCTGGCGACGTCTGGACATTATGCAAGACGTCTCGTACCAGATCGAGCTCGAAGGGTTTGATCGTGCCCGCGATGCCAATATCATCGCCGCGGCTATTGAATCCCCGCAGCGGCTTATGACACTGCGCTTTGAATACTATCCCTATGTCCCGACAACCACCTGAGGCTTAAATGCTGCGCATCATTCCTAATACCACTTATATAACGTATTAGATGGGTTGCGATGTGCCTCGCATTTCGTTCTGCTACGATTGCCACGTTGGCATCAATACAGGAGGGCTCATGCCGGGCTTGGGAACAATCATCAACGTTGTGCTTTTAGTTGCGGGCGGTCTTTTAGGATTAGCGGGCGGCCGCTTCATTACACCGCGCATCCAAGACACGCTCATGAAAGCATCGGGGCTGTGCGTCCTGTTTATCGGCCTGGGCGGCACCATGCAAAAGATGCTCATCATCGATGGAAAGGCGCTAGCGACCACCGGTACCACCATGCTCATCGTCTCATTTGCGCTCGGTTCGCTCATCGGCGAGGCCGTCAACTTGGAAGCCGCCATCGAGAACCTTGGCGAATGGCTCAAGCGCAAAACCGGCAGCGAGGGCGATAACGAGTTCACCAACGCTTTTGTCTCGACTTCACTCACCGTGTGTATCGGCGCCATGGCCATTGTGGGATCGATCCAGGACGGTCTGCTCGGTGACTGGTCAACGCTTGCCCTGAAAGGCGCATTGGACTGCATCATCGTCTGCACCATGACGGCGTCGCTTGGCCGCGGCTGCATTTTCTCCGCCCTGCCCGTCGCCGTGTTCCAGGGGACGATCACGTTGTTTGCCGGCGCGCTCTCCCCCATCATGACCACAGCAGCCCTCAACAGCCTTTCGCTCGTAGGCTCCATGCTCATCTTCTGCGTCGGCGTCAACCTCATCCGTCCTCAGACCTTCCGCACGGCCAATATGCTCCCCTCCGTCGTCATCGCCGTCATCTACGCCCTCCTGTTCTAAATCTATCAACGCAGCGGTATCTCGAACACCTGTTTGATGCTGTGCTATGATATGAGGTCACCGTGGCTGCGTTCGAGAGGAGGAGCGGTGGCCGACCAGGACATCAAGATGCTCATCGAGCGCATTATGGCCGAGGCCCGGACCCATCAGTCTGCCCGCTTCTCACATGAAGTCTATGCAGACGAGCCGATTCTCAAGACCGGCCGACAGATGCAGAACTTCCTTCCCGACCAATACCGCAAGATGCGCGAGATATCGCGCTGGCAGGATGACCCCAAGGGCGGCGCGGGTCGCTGGCTTTCGGAAGCCGAGCTTTTTTACCGTCAGGGCCTGCTGATGGCCGACTTTGAGGACGACTGCCCCTACAACGGCACCTTTAAGTCGTACTTTCCCACCTACAATGCCATGAGCGATCGACAGTTGCGCGGCTACTTTACCTGGCGTGCCCAAGTGCGTCGCGGAACCGTCGAGGAAACGTCTACATCCTTTGCCTTTCTGTATCTCTATGAGCTGATTTGCGGCATTGGCGTAGATGATCCGCTCGAAGGTTTTAACAAGATCAAGGCCTTTTGGGATGTCTATCGCGCCTTCGAGCCCGGCATCGACCGGTTTGCGCGCGTGTGGCTGCAGGATTACGCCGTTTTCCACGGACTCGACCCCAAGCTACTTCGCGACTCTAAAACCGTCATGTTCGATAACGCCCTTATCGAGCTACGCCGCGCAGCGCGAGACCTCTCGCCTGTACCGGCGCCGTCGGCCCAAGTCCCCAAGCGTCGCAAAACCTCCGAGCCCACGCTCCCCCTTCCGCCCGACGAGGCAGGCGAGGAGCGACTCATGACCGCTATAAACGCCCTCTCCACGTACAACCTGAATAACTCACGGCTCGACCGTTCCCACCATCGCGACCTGCGCCACGTGGCATGCGCCGTGTATGTCCGTATGGCGCGCTACTATGACACGCACCGAAAGACCGGCATCGTAGCGAGCTTGTTTGGGGAGGAGACGGCCATGCCCTACACCATGTTTGCCTCGGCCGTGTTCTTTGCGCCCGAGCGCCACGAGGACTGCGAATATCGCCTGGACCCCATTCACATCTACCGCTGCCAAAACGGCTTTTGGGAATGCATGCGAATTCACGGCAGCAGGCAAAAAAGCAGCAAGCTTGGTGAGATGATGCGCGCCTGCGACCAACGCCTACGCCTGGCCCTAGACCCCACCCACCCCCTGAAGGAGGAGAAGGTCCCCAAATATCTGGCCAAGATCATCGATGACGAGATCATGGCATGGCTTTCGTGGGACGCCGCACACCAGCCCATCAAGATCGATATCGATTTGAGCCAGCTGGGGCACATTCGGAGCGCCGCCGCGCAAACGCGCGAAGCGCTTTTGATCGATGAGGAACGCGAGGACGACGCATCCGCAGAAGCCGAGGCAGCGGACTCAGGGCAACCGGAAGCCGAGCCCGTAACCGACGCGATTGTCGAACCGGTCGTGACACCCATTCGGCAGGACTTGACCGACGAGCCGACCATATCCACCGAACAGTTTGGTGTCGTGGCACCGCTTCTCGCGCCGACGCCCGCGTTCGCAGCTGTTGCGCCCGCTGAAGCCACAAACGAACTCGCGCCCGCCGCAACCGCGTATCTGCGCGCACTGCTCGAGCAGAACGCAGCGCAAGCGACATCGGCAGTGGCGCACTCGGGCCAGAGCGAGGACATGCTCGTCGATAGCATCAACGAGGCGCTCTTTGACCTGGTGGGTGACACCGTAATTGAATTTGGCGCGGCAGGACCGCAAATTATCGAGGACTACGAAGCAGACGTGAGAGGATACCTAGACTATGAGTGATACCGCATCCGCAGCACCCCGCGTGCCCAAGCGCGTCGCCGCCGTCATTCTCAACTCGCTCAAGGGCGGCGTGGTCCCGCGCATCGGCCTTCCCTACATCACCGTAGGGCGCGAGGTCGAAATCCGCGCCCTGCTCACCGACCTGAGTCTCATCGCCGACGGCGGCGCGAGCTTCCGCTTTCTGGTCGGTCGCTACGGAGCCGGCAAGAGCTTTTTGCTCCAGACCATCCGCACGCACGCCATGGGCGAGGGATTCGTCGTCGCCGATGCCGACCTGTCACCCGAGCGCCGCCTACAGGGCGGCCAGGGGCAGGGCCTTGCCACCTACCGCGAGCTCATCCGCAACATATCGACTAAAACGCGCCCCGAGGGCGGTGCGCTCAACCTAATCCTCGATCGCTGGGTCGCCTCGTGTGCCGATGCCGATGAGTCTGCCGTCAATGCCCAACTGGCCCCGCTCGAGGAAATGGTCCACGGCTTCGACTTCGCCCGTATGCTCCGCCGCTACCGCGCGGCCGTATCCGAGGGCGACGAAGAAGCTATGAGCCGCGTGACCAAATGGATTCGCGGCGAGTACCGCACCAAGAGTGAGGCACGCGCCGAGCTGGGCTCCTCGACCATCATCAGCGATGACGACTGGTACGACTACGTTAAGCTCATTGCGCGCTTTTTGGTCTGCGGCGGCTACAAGGGCATGCTGGTGCTCATCGACGAGCTCGTGAATCTGTATAAGATTCCCAACGCCATCACGCGCCAATACAACTACGAGAAGATCCTAACCATGTACAACGACACGCTCCAGGGCAAGGCGCAGTACCTGGGCATGATCATGGGCGGCACGCCAACCTCCATCGAAGACCGGCGCCGCGGTGTGTTCTCCTACGAGGCCCTGCGCAGCCGACTCGCTCAGGGCCGCTTTGCGCGCGAGGACCTTAAGGACATGCTCGCGCCCATCATCCGTCTACAGCCACTCACCTACGAGGAGCTGCTGGTGCTCATCGAAAAACTCATGCAGATCCATGCCGGCTACTTTGGCTGGACGCCCACGCTTACCGAGAACGACTTGGTGGACTTCCTCAAGATTGAGTTTGGCCGCGTGGGAGCCGACACGCATCTGACGCCGCGTGAGGTCATTCGTGACTTTATCGAGCTGCTCGACATCCTATGCCAAAACCCCGACGCCAACGTGGCCGAGCTACTGCAAAGCGTCGGCGGCGACGCGCTGGCGCCGGCA